>NZ_QFFX01000052.1:0-19038 GCF_023522295.1 Prevotella sp. TCVGH
ATAAACCCCGAAGTCCAATTTTACTGGGCTTCGGGGAGGATATTTATGCTCTTTTGAGTTTTACCGGACAGCAATAACTTTTTATATTGATGAATATACACCAATAATGTCAAATATTTTAACCGTTTTTTGGCATTTTATTTTCTTCGTTTTAGAGCGCGGACAATAGGCTAAAAGGAGGCAAACGGACGACTCAACCCTACTATCATGCTACTATAGCTTGTTTACAGGTATCAGTTCATGGCGCAACTCGCTCTTTTTTGGCTCACGAAAGCATGAAAACAGCGAGCAATCTCATGGAGATAAACCGACTAAGTCATGTAAATAAGCCGATTAAGTCATGGAGATAAGGAGATTAGAACATGCACTTAACCGAACTATCCCATTGCTTCAAGGCAAAAATGGGGTAAAAACTGCCTAAAACAGTCGTTTTTATGGGTGTTGAAAGAGGGTGCACCGTAACTCTCAAAATACGCGCATATTTGCAACGAAGGATGCGAGTGATGACAAATACGCGAGTTTTGAAAGGGGGTTTGTAAAGAAAATTACAAGTCGAGAGGGTGATATTTTTATCACTATCATCATTCACTTCGGTGGCATGAAAACATGCCAAAGGATGAACTATTTTGCACACAAAAAAGACAGCCTACGCACAGACTAAAAATAAGATTATTCCTCAATATCAAAGTTTCTCGCCAATCAACAACCAATGGTTTTGCTCAACGTCTGTCGTTGCAAATATATACTCCTCTCCCCCGTCACGTATTTTGAGCCGTTTGCGAAGCTCGGCAACAGACAGGGGGAAGTTGCGTGTCGCAATATTGGCTTGACGAATAGATGCAAGTTGGGTCTTCAGCATTTTTTTATTCATCGAGGAAATGGCTTTGATACGGAACTTACGACCGGGAAAGCCTTCCACTTCTTGCCCGCTGACATAAAGGTGCGAGTTGGGCGCTATCTTATCAACTTGGAATTGCTGTGCTATTTCCGCAAAACAGCCAGCCTTCATCAACGCAGCATTGGGTTCGTAGAGATATTGTCCTATCAGGTGACTGGCGATAGGGACAGACATTTTAGGAGAGGCAACCGTCTGTTGAGGATAAAAAACAAAAGTCTGCTCATTATTGACACAATGTACCGCAAGCGGTGACTGCCACCGATGGCTCATCACAAACAACAACTCTTTACACTCGTTGTTCACAGCGATGATGTGAACCTGTCGCACACAGTTTGACAAGGTGTTGAGCTGCACAACTGCTTGGTGCCAATCTAACATAGGTGATAGCTTCACCAGCGTGACCCAACTCTTTCGCAACAAGTCCACAAGCAGAGAGAGTAGATTGGGAGTACAATCGGAGATGGCAACCGTTTTCGCACCATTATCATTACGGCGCGCTGGGTCAAGATAAATCACCGTTGCTGGTTGCATGGTTTGCAAGTACTGCTCGCCGTCACAGCAAACCACCTGCGCCTGATTCACTCCTAACAGTGGCAGATTGTGTTGGGCTATATCACACAAGCAACGCTGTCGCTCCACATACACAGCCTCATGGAACGGAAGTGCCATGAACGAAAAGTCTACCCCCAATCCTCCCGTTAAATCCACCAAAGAGCATGCCTTGAGCAGTGCTGTATTTTCGGTAGAGGATTGTTCTTCTACCCTGTTTTGAAAATCAGATTGAACACATTGCCACGCCAATTTGGCTTTGTAATGTGCCGTTTGCTCAGAAGAACATTGCTCCATAGATAAGTGAGGCGGATAAAGTAGCTCATCATTCGACGCCCATGACGGCAGTTTGCGTTGAGCAGTCTGTCTTCCAGCGATTTGCTGTAATGCAAAAGGCATGTCTACATCGGGATATTTGTGAGCCGCTAATGCCAACTTGCGCACATCGTCCTCAGCATGCTGGTGTATAAATTGAGACGTTTCAACATTCATGGTTTTGCTCTTTTCGTATTGCTATGGAATAAAAATCACGCAAGCATTAGCGTATCACACGATAAGACTTTTTAGCTTGGGCTCGGGAGCAGTAATTAAAATGCCACCACTCGGTGCGCAAGGGCTTGAAACCAGCATAGCGCATCACCTTGCGCAACAGCTCACGATGACGCTGTGCCTGCTTAGAAATACGTCGACTGGCAACCAGTTGGGACTCTTTGTCAATATGTGCTGCGGCTCCCATATAGTCAATCTTGGTACCCATGTCAAGGGTGTCGCCCTTCAGGGTACACAAGGTAAGGTCGACTGCTAACCCATAATTGTGCAAACCTCCGCCATGGGCAGGGTTTGAGACATAAAAATATTTGGGCGTTCCCTTTACTTTATTCCACATTTTTTGTTGAATAGCCATGGGACGGGCAGCATCATAGACCTTTAAGCACAAGTCTGGACGCAACTGTTGCAAACGCTTCTGCGCCTTTACCAAGGCGTGGGCAGCATGCGGATGCAAATAGGCTTCGCGCAAATCATCGTAAAGAACGGTTCCTGTGAAATTATCTGGGCGCGCATACATTAACGAGACTTGGATAGAAGGGTCCAACTTTTGTACGTTCACGTAGCCTCGTTTTTCTAACGACCGAGCCGTAGGACTTAAACGGTGAGTAGTTTGGGCTGTCATTCCTGTTGATACCAACATCAGCCAGACTAATATTTTCTTCATTTTTATGGATGTGAATATGTTGTACAGATGGATTGTGCTAAGAAGTAAGCACTACTGAACTGTTGATGCAAAGATAAGAAGTTTGGAGCGAATAGACAAATGACAAATGTCCAAAATACGGCCAACCACCAGCCCTCTTTATCGTGGCAATTGATACAAAAGTCCCATGCGCCATTCATAGGTTGTCGCCTTTGCATCAGGATGGTATTTGTAATGAGTGGCTCGATGATAATAGGTTCCCGATAATTGGAGTCCCCATTGTTTCCAAAGGGGCAACTTTAAGGTGGGGCACAACATCCATACAGAGGTTTGGCTGTGCTCTCCTTGTGCGCTAAACTCCTCATGCGGTGTGCCTGCTGGCACCTCTTCGTAACCTCGCCAACTATACATTCTGAAAAAACGAGTGTAGAAAGAGAGGGTAGATCGGTGTGGCAAGTGCAGTGAGGTAAAAGAATAGGCGGTAAAACCACTCCCCATATTGTAGGTTCGGTGATACGGTTCTCCTAAATAATCGCTCCATGCACCGCCCAAGAGCATGGCATTGAGGAAGACAGACTGTTGGAAAGCCACTTTTTTAGCTTTGTTCGGAATGCGACACATCCATCCTATTCCCACACTGGCTGCCTCGGATAGCTGGTAAGGAAGAATGCCCCCATGCCGCTCATTGGCATTGTCGTAATTGAAATGTTGATAAAGTCCGAAGCGAGTTTGCATGCCTTTGATGTCACGAACCGAAGTGGCAAATAACTGTCCCAATATCTGTAAGTGATTGACAATTTCTTGTTGATGCCCCAAGACCAAGGCTACATCTGTCTTAAAATAATCGTACGGTCGGTTTTCTTGCCCAAACGCATCTCCATATTCTACTTCAAAATGTACGTAAGGCGATGTGAAACCTCCTGTTGCATTGTGCCGAGTGTCAACATATCGACCACCAACAGAGAAGGAAAGCTGAACGGGGAAGCGGTTCACATCATGATACAGATAATGCTTTTGGCGCACCTTCCAAGCTTCGCCTGTGATCACTCTATTGAGTCCTCGAATAGGATTGATAGCAGCACCCAATATCTCACGCACCACACGTGACCAACCTTGCAGACGTTGATCATACACTATGCTCGAAAGACGATAAGTACACTCTCCTATTGCCAATCCTCCTATGCCCGTTGACAGTGCATCGTTAATAGACGGGAGTTCGTTCTCACCGGCAATTTCCCACAACAAATCCCCTGCAAAGGTATAGGGTATCGATTGCCAAAAGTTCATGCCATTGCTCCGTGCGGCATTGAAGAACAGACTGCCATGATAAGGGTGGAAAAACATGTTGGTATGGAAAACATCGGCATCCCAAAACCATTGGTTGAGCTGAAGGTTACGTTTCAGCGTTCGACTGGTTACCTTGGCAAAGTTGGCATGCAAGACATAATAATCAAAGGCAAGCAGTGAGGCATTGATACCCACTACTTGCGCGGCTGCGCGCCAAGGGTGTTTATCCTTATTCCAAGGGGCATTCTCTACCCACCTACAACCATCGAGCGAATCGGGCAAAGCTATTTGCAGCGTATCTATCGGTTTTGCGGATGCAAGGGGTACGATGGTGTCCACGTGTAAGCGATAGCTTTGCGCACTGCTGTTGGCAGATAACAAAGATAAAATAGCGATACAGCAGTGACACAACCAATTTGTAGGATTGCAAGAGTAAACCATTCGTTCGATAAAATGGGCGTTTTTGTAAGTTTCGCCCTTTCATGTGTACCCAGTACACATACATTATCATACATAAAAAAAGACCTATACCGCTTGATGATCAGCACTGTCAAGCACTGTGTCCATGAGGTATAGGTCGTATCGTGTTTGCTACAATAAATGCAACAACATGTTCAAGAGATTACTTAACGGTAATCAAGAAATAATTTTTCTTGCCTCGTTGTACCAACAGATATTTCCCGTCAATGAGATCTTCTGCGCTAACGACTTGGTCGAAAGCTGTGAGTTTCTCTTTATTGAGCGACACTCCGCCTCCTTTTACCAACTTACGCAGCTCTCCTTTGCTTGGGAAAATCTCCATACCCTCTTGGGTAAAGAAATCAACGGCTGTGCTACCAAGCAAATCTTTGCTCACCATATAATGAGGAACGCCATTAAACACATCTAAGAAGGTAGCCTCATCCAGCTTTTGAAGGTTCTCTTTTGTAGCCTTACCGAATAATATTTGACTGGCTTCAATAGCCATATCAAGGTCTTCTTGCGAGTGTACCATGACGGTCACCTCTTGTGCCAATCGCTTTTGTAATGTACGACGTCCAGGATCTTGTTGGTGTTCTGCTATTAGACTTTCAATGGTTTCACGCTCCAAGGATGTGAATATCTTGATATATTTCTCCGCATCCTCATCGCTTACATTCAGCCAGAACTGGTAGAAAGCATAAGGAGTGGTGCGATTTCTGTCCAACCAAATGTTGCCGTTTTCTGTTTTACCAAACTTCTTACCGTCGGCTTTGGTAATCAACGGACAGGTCAAGCAGAAAGCCTCCTCATCACTTCCCAAGGTACGGCGTATCAACTCGGTACCTGTTGTCATATTGCCCCATTGATCGTTACCACCCAATTGCAGTTTGATGCCATGTTTTTGATAAAGATAGAGGAAGTCATAACCCTGCAACAACTGATAAGTAAATTCGGTAAACGATAATCCATCGTTGGCTTCGCCGTTGAGTCGCTTCTTTACACTGTCCTTCGCCATCATGTAATTCACCGTGATATGTTTCCCCACTTCACGTGCAAAATCCAGAAATTTGAAGTCTTTCATCCAGTCATAGTTATTCACCAATTCGGCTTTATTAGGCTCATTGCCTTCAAAATCCAAGAACTTGGACACCTGTTGCTTGATAGCTTCTTGATTATGGTACAACGTTTCGGAATCTAAGAGATTACGCTCTAAGCTTTTTCCCGAGGGATCGCCTATCATTCCCGTTGCTCCTCCTAACAACAAATAAGGCTTATGGCCACAACGCTGCAAGTGACGAAGCATCATAATGCCACACAAATGACCAATATGTAAGGAGTCTGCTGTTGGATCTGTGCCCAAATAAGCAGACACCATCTGTTTCTCAAGTAATTCTTCTGTACCGGGCATCATTTGTGCTAACATGCCACGCCATTTCAGTTCTTCAACAAAATTCTTTGTCATCGAATCAAATTTATATTTTTGTTTGTATTTCTTTATTTGGGGCCTCTATAAAGAGAAACTTACGGCACCGGATCATATCCACTACCACCCCATGGATTGCATCTTAAGATACGTTTTACAGCTAAGTAACTGCCTTTCAAAGGACCATATTTCATAATGGCTTGCCGTGCATACTCTGAACAAGTAGGGGTAAATCGACAAGAAGGTGGTGTGAAAGGGGTGATGCACTTCTGGTAGAAAAGAATGGGGACAAGCAATATCCACTTGAGTGTCCACATCACATATTCTTGTATTTTCCTCAATACTTCCACAACTTTTCCACAATTCGATTTAAGAGTTGCGCCACATGCTTTGCAACCTCATCCGATGTATATAATTCATCAGCCAACCAAATAAAAGCGATTAAGAGTTGCTGTTGAGGTCGTGTAGCCATAGGTTCTGTTATCAATTGTTTCTGTAAACGATAGGCTTCCCTGACCTGACGCTTCACACGATTACGCTTCACGGCTTGCTTAAAGTGCCTTTTCGACACGCTGACCATCATTTTTACGGGCACATCCTTCGCTTCGTTCTCCGTTAGCAGACAAACCACTCTTAATGGAAAGGATGCGAGCGATTGGCTATCACTTCCATTGAAGAGCTTCTCTATGAGTTTTCTACTACATATCCGCTCCTCCTTACTCAATGTAAAAGAGCCGACAGGAGACATTCCAAACTACTTTTTATGTTTCTTCAGATACGCTTTTAGCGCACTGGTCATCGATGGATTTTCTGCATCAGGTGCTTTCAAGTCTAATCGGAATCCTGCATCTGTCACAGCTTTACAGGTCGCAGGACCAAAAGCAGCCATCTTGATATCACCCTGTTCAAAATTTGGCAAATTCTTTTGTAAGGCATTAATGCCCGTAGGACTAAAGAAAATAATCATATCATAGTCAAAGCCTTTCACCTCTTCTTCGGTCAAGTCGTTGCTTACCGTGCGGTACATGACACACTCCGTGTGCTTTAGCTTCTTCGCATCCAACATATTTTTCACATCATCATTGTGAACACTGCTCATGGGTACGAGGTATTTTTCTGCTTTATGTTTTGCCATGATAGGCACCAAATCAGCTATCTTGCCAGTGGTTCCGAAAAAAACCTTACGCTTACGATATTGTACATACTTTTGGATATAGAGCGCAATACTCTCTATAACACAAAAATATTTCATGTCTTCAGGAATAGTTACACGCAATTCTTTCGCTAAAGTAAAGAAATGGTTCACTGCATGACGAGAAGTAAAGACAATCGCAGAATAATCTAAGATATTAATCTTTTGCTGACGGAACTCTTTAGCAGAGAGTCCTTCTACCTTAAAGAATGGACGAAAGTCGCATTTCACATCATATTCTCTTTCAATGTCATAATATGGTGATTTTTCTGTCGTTGGCTTTGGTTGCGAAACTAAAATCTTCTTCATCGTCAGTGTTCCTAATAATTTATTCTCAAATAATCATTTATTGCGTCAAACACGCCCCACATGACAAACATAGGGATGACTTCGAGCGCACAAAAGTACAAAATTATTTGCAGAAAAGAGCCTCTTTGGCGGAAAAAGATTACGCTCAACTTATAGAGTGTAAGGATTTTAACCAAAGAAACAATCACTATTGAATAAATTACAGCACTGGTTACCGACAAATCAAAATATGCCAAAAGCATGACAATGGGAAATAATATCACCCCTTCCATTGAGACTAAGAAAAGCTTTGTCTTCATCCATTGGTCGTTTTTCTTCCAATCAAAGAACACCCAGTTAGCAAACCAATATACAAAAGCATTGAACAGGTAATAGGCAAAAAATCCTATGGCATAAAGACCAATCACTTGATAATGCTCTACTACAAAGGTTTCAGAACCTAAAGTACGAGTGTAAAAAAACAAAATCAGTGATAACAGCAGGCACGTTTGCAATACAAAAAAGAATTGCGAACGTATTTCGCCAGCTGTTTCTGTAAGACTGGTGGTCTTTCCTCGTGGCACATAGAAAAAACTCTTCGCTTGTCTAACGATAAAAGGTTTAGACTTTGACAAGGCTATCGTTGCCAAAATAAAACACCCTAACAAGATACTTGTAATGAGATAATCATTGGCTACCGCATATGGAACAGGGTCTCCAGGCACGCCAACACGTCCTCCATCCAACTCAGGGTGAAATAAGGAGTCTTTTGAAAAGAACGACTCTTTATAATATTGAGGGAGATTGATGTCCCTAAAGCTTTTACCTATTGGATGTCCTGGTAAATGTAAGGTGTCAGGTCTGTTACTCCAACTAATCTTACTTGGCTTTATATTTGCTTGAATAGCCGAGTCTTGTTGTGCTGGAGTGGCATCTTTGGGTAACCATTTCAATACTTGTGCTGGCGTTGGCTGCGAAGATTTCTTCGCTTTTGTTGGCTGAACGTGCGCACTATCTACCCCTTTGATTCGAGCAACAGAGTCTCTCTGCAACATTTATATCAACGTGTATGCCTGTTGTCCTCATCCATGGGACAACTTATCCTTAAATACCAAATTCCTTCTGAATGCGTGCCACATCGTCTAACTTCTCCCAAGTGAAAAGTTCTACCTCTATGGTCTTTGATTCGTGATAACGACTGGTAAACGTTTTCTTCTTCACTTCGTATTGACGCCCCATGTGACCGTATGCCGCAGTTTCCAAGTAAATAGGGTTTCTCAAACCAAATTTCTTTTCAATTGCTTTGGGACGTAAATCGTAGAGTTCGCTCACTTTCTGCGCAATCTCTCCATCTGACAGCTGTACCTTGCTTCGTCCATAAGTGTTTACATAAACATTGATAGGCTTAGCCTCACCGATAGCATAGCTCACCTGTACCAATATTTCGTCTGAGACACCCGCTGCTACTAAATTTTTAGCAATATATCGAGAAGCATAAGCGGCAGAACGGTCTACTTTGCTGGGGTCTTTTCCAGAGAAAGCACCACCTCCGTGTGCACCTTTTCCACCATACGTGTCCACAATTATCTTTCTTCCAGTTAGTCCTGTATCACCGTGCGGACCTCCAATCACGAACTTACCAGTGGGATTGACGAAGTATAAGATGTCATCATTGAACAAGCGACGTGTCTGTTCGTCACACTGCGCCTTGACACGAGGCATGAGAATATGAATCACATCGTCTTTGATCTTTGCCAACATACGCGCATCATCCTCATCAAACTGGTCGTGCTGTGTACTTACCACAATAGTATGGATGCGGTTTGGCGTATGATCATCGTTATATTCAATGGTGACTTGGCTCTTTGCATCAGGACGAAGGTAGGTCATCTCCTTTCCCTCTTTCCGAATATCTGCCAAAACTCGCATGATAAGATGTGCCAAATCGAGCGAGACAGGCATATAGTTTTCTGTCTCGTTAATCGCATAACCAAACATCATCCCTTGGTCGCCGGCTCCCTGCTCGTCTTCATTTTGTCGATTTACTCCTCGATCTATATCTTCACTTTGTTCGTGAATGGCGGTCATGATACCACAAGAATCACCGTCGAATTGATATTCTGATTTGGTATAGCCTATCTTTTTAATGGTATTTCGAGCAATGGTTTGCAAGTCAACATATTCTTTCGAGCGTACTTCGCCCATGATTACGACCTGCCCTGTCGTCACAAAGGTTTCGATGGCACAATGCGCATCACGGTCGTATGCTAAAAACTGATCTAACAATGCATCCGAAATTTGGTCGGAAACTTTATCTGGATGTCCTTCTGAAACTGATTCTGATGAAAATAAATACGCCATATTCTTTATTATATTGATATCTATTGAATTTGCAAAGGTACGCAAAAAAAAATCTTTGAGCTCATTACACCTTTCTTTTTAAGGCATATTTACATCTTTTAAGTCGCAAGTTGAAAATGCTTTTCGGTGCTATAAAGACAATGAGAGCGAACAGGTCTTGACACTGTTCGCTCTCATTTTCAATCTTTTCCGTAAATTTTATTTGCTCTCATCGGGCAACATTGTCACGGTGATGTAGTTGTTCGATTTTAAGAACTCCTTCATAAAGTCAGAGATAGTTTGCGGTGTTTGTGCGCTCACCAATTTCTTATAATCGGAATGGGTATCTATACCATACTTCCGATACATACCAATAACGCCATTCCAGTAACCGTTGGTCTTGGCTACATCGTCGGCTTGCTTCAACATCACAGCTTTAATCTTTGCCAACATGTCGGCATCTACCGTTTGTCTCATATCCTTTACAGCTTCTTCCATAATGCTTAACGCCAGCTCTGTCTTCTCTGGTTTCATTGGACAGTAGCCCAACATTTGGATAAGATGATAGTCATCCTGTATCGAAGCCGTTGCCTCTGCGCCACAAGTGTAAGCTGCACTGGCATCTTCGCGTATCTTCTTCAGGTACACCATTGACAAAACCTGACCTGCAATAGATGCTCTGATATCATTCTCCAACGTATAAGGCATGTCTTCATTGAACCAAATCTTGTACGAAATAGCTTTCGGAGTTTCCATTTTACGCTTGAACGTGTTGTCAATCGTTCCCTTTTGTAAGAAGGTGACACGTTTTCCTTTAACAATATTCTTCTGCGAAGGCAGGCTTGCAATGTATTGGCAGATGAGCGGGCGCAACGCTGCTTCATCATAATTACCAATAATTGTGAAGGTCCATGCAGCCGCATTGGCGGTACGTTCTTTCGCCATTTCCAAGATACGATCGTAAGATACATGCTGCAAGTCAGCTACCTCAACGGGTTTCAGTCGTGGATTGTGTCCGTACATTGTGGCGGTAAGCGAGTCCTGTAATGCCTTTTCTGGTGAAAGTGAGCGATTTTTCAGACTTACCTTGTACTGTTCTATCAAGTTGGCAAACGACTTCTCGTCCTTATTGATATTTGTGAAATACAAATAAAGCATTTGCAACATGGTTTCTACGTCTTTCGGTGTTGAAGAACCACCCACAGACATCTTCTTAAAGTCCATACCTAAGTCCACATTGGCTATCTTTCCTGCCAGTGCCTTTTGTAATTCGGTAGACGAGAACTGTCCCAAACCACTCACACCTATCACTTGATCAAAGAAGTTGGCATTGACATAATCTTTCGCTCCATAGAGAGACGAGCCGCCAAAACCTTCACCCGACAAGAGTACTTGGTCTTTCTTGAGGTCGGTATGCTTGATAACCACCGTAGCACCATTCGAAAGTTTCAACTCTGTATAACCCATGAGGGCATTCTTTTTCTCACTCTTAATCTTTCCGGGTGTGGGCTTTTTGGTAATGAGAGGTTCGTTCTTTACATTATCTACGTATGCCGTCACCTGCGCTTGCTTCGCTTGCATCAGTGCTGTGAGCAACTCTTCACGAGTAGGATACACGTTACCTTCTTTCTCGTTGTTGAAGTTCACAATGACAATGTTACTATCATTCTTAGGAATGAGTTGTGACATATATTCGTTCACCGCTTCAACTGGAATCGCTGGTACGATTTGTTTCATCAACTGATAAGTATAATCGATAGACGGCATAGGCTCGTTGGTCAAGAAATAACCTAAACATTCGTTGAAAAACTGCGTGTTCTTGCGCTTGTCTTTGTTGCTATAAGCCTTATCCAAGCTACTCAACAGGTTGGCTTTATAGCGTGCATATTCGGTGGCGGTGAAGCCAAATTCAACGGCACGGCGTGCCTCTACCACAGCTGCCTTCAAGGCTGTTGCCAATTGAGAGGGGTCTTTGGGTTGCGCAAAGATACTGAACGCATCTTTCGTCTTGGCGAAAATATAGTTGCCATCACTGGCTCCAGCACCCACGTATGGGCAATCTGCCTTTTGTGCTGCCTCGGTATAACGGTTGTTCAACATATTGAGAGCCGCTCCTCTTACATAGTCGTAGAGGATATACTCTACCGACTGTTTCAGCGAGTCGGGGTATGTATCGTGCTTGAACATCACTTGTACATTACTGGTGCGCTGTTCCTTATCCTTGTCAATAATGACGATAGGTTCGGAAGTGTCGGGTACTGGCTCGTTCAACACAGGAGCTTGGTTGACTGGGTTCTTGATACCACCAAAGAGTTTCTTGATCATTGCCTCGGTATGATCAACATCTACGTCGCCAATCACAATAATTCCCTGATTAGAAGGATGATACCATTTCTCATAATAGTCGCGCAATTCTTTGGGCGAGAAGTTGTCTACGACACTCATCAGACCGATAGGATAACGCACACCGTACTTACTTCCGGGATACAGTTTGGGCAGATTGCGCTCAAACATGCGGCTCTGTGCGCTGGTACGTAGTCGCCATTCCTCATGTATCACACCACGCTCCTTGTCTATCTCCTTTGGATCGAGTGTCAAACCCGTAGACCAATCGCGCAATATCAACAAGCAAGAGTCGAGCGAACTCTGTCGAGTAGTGGGCACATTGTCAATGTTGTAAACTGTTTGGTCAATGGAGGTGTAAGCATTGAGGTCGCTACCAAACTCCACACCAATGGAACGCAGGTACTCTATCAGGTCGTTGCCTTTGAAGTTGTCGCTGCCATTGAACGCCATGTGCTCCAAAAAATGCGCCAATCCTCGCTGACTTTCTTCCTCTTGAATGGACCCCACTTTCTGTGCAATGTAAAAGTTTGCACGGTGTTCGGGCCAGTTGTTGTAGCGAATAAAGTAAGTAAGACCATTGTCAAGCTTACCCATTCGCACGGCAGTGTCTACCGGTACGGGCGGCATCTGCATCTGGGCATGCAACATACCTGCACACAACAGAAGCAAAGCACTAAAAAGATGTCTGATTTTCATAGGTGAAATAATTTTATAAAATGAAACTTCTTGTTTGTCTGCAAAGATAGAAATTATTTGTTAAATTATCAATCTGTCATAAAAAAGAAAAGAAAATACGTGTTAAAATCTCATTAAAAATTGATTTCAAAATTAGCTTTTTGAGATTTTAAACTTGTTTTTGAAATCAATATGAAAGTGAACAAAGGAATGAAACACGCAACACTACCAAACAAACTTACGTAAAAAAAGTGGCTTCCCACTCCCACCATACTCCATTTTTTTGTACATTTGCTCGGTGAGGTGAAGGTGTTTTCTTTTCATCCGCCTCCACATATCAAATAAAAAAACTACTATTCGAGCGATATGAAACCATTGAAATTCAACGTTAGACTTCTTGTGACAGGATTAGCAGGATGCACTATCACGGCTACCACCGCAAAGAAACCTGTCAAACCCAACATTATTTATATCATGTGCGACGACATGGGCTACGGTGACTTAGGCTGCTATGGTCAGCCGTTTATTGAAACACCCCACATCAACCAACTCGCCACCGATGGTATGCGGTTCACACAAGCCTACGCAGGTGCCCCCGTGAGTGCCCCTTCGCGTGCCTGCATGATGACAGGGCAACACACTGGACACACTCGGGTACGTGGAAACGAGGAATTTTGGAAAGATGTTCCGATGGTGAAATACGGTGAAAACGAAGACTTTTCAAGAGTGGGACAGCTGCCATACGATGCCCACCACGTCATTGTACCAGAAATCTTGAAAAGGCAAGGTTATCGAACAGGAATGTTTGGCAAATGGGCTGGTGGCTACGAAGGCTCTGAGTCGACCCCCGACAAGCGTGGCATTGATGAGTTCTTTGGTTATATTTGCCAGTTCCAGGCACACTTGTATTATCCCAACTTCCTCAACGAATACAGCCGTGAGCGTGGAGATACCGCTGTCAGTAGATTGGTACTGGACAAAAACATCCGCTATCCCATGTCGGGCAAGCTATATTATCAACGTCCTGAATATTCTGCCGACTTGATTCATCAGCGTGCGATGAACTGGATAGATGCGCAAGACAACCAGCATCCCTTTTTCGGTATCTTTACTTATACCCTTCCACACGCCGAATTGGTACAGCCCGACGATTCGCTTTTGGCGTATTATAAGCAGAAATTCTTTGTGGACAAAACATGGGGCGGACAACCTCATAGTCGCTATAACGCCACCGAACACACCCACGCTCAATTTGCCGCGATGATTTCAAGGTTGGACATTTATGTGGGACAAATCATGCAAAAGCTGAAAGAGAAGGGGTTGGAAGAGAACACCATCGTCATCTTCACCAGCGATAATGGACCTCATGAGGAAGGCGGAGCCGACCCTGCATTCTTTGGAAGGGACGGAAAATTGCGCGGTCTGAAGCGACAGTGTTATGAAGGCGGCATCCGCATTCCATTCATTGTATGGTGGCGCAACCACATTGCAGCTGGCACGGAAAGCGACTTACAAATTGCCTTTTACGACCTCATGCCCACCTTTTGCGAGCTGGTGGGAGTGAAAAATTACCAAAAACGCTATGCCAACAAGAAACTAAAAGTGGATTATTTTGACGGAATCTCGTTCGCTCCTACGCTATTAGGCCAACCACAACCCAAGAAACATGCCCATTTGTACTGGGAATTTTCTGAAACCGACCAGATTGGAGTACGCATGGGCGACTGGAAGATGGTCGTCATAAAAGGCATTCCACACCTCTACGACCTGTCCAAAGACCTACACGAAGACCATGACGTGGCAGCCGAACATCCTGAAATCGTGCAACGCATGACGCAAATCATTCAAGAAGAGCATGTTGACAGTCCGCGTTTTCCTGTCACACTGCCCACAACTATCCAAGCATCTGAACACAATAACCAACGGTAAGTCGTCGCTCTAAACCCACAAAACAGGCTATATTGGACAGCAAAACAGTCTATTTTGCTCACCAATATAGCCTGTTTTGTAGGCATATATCTTTCTGTTTCCAAACCAAAGGGATGACAATTGTGCCGCTCCCTCAAAACAGATAAGCCATTCAGTCTTCAAGATGAGACGAGGACGGCGTACACCCTACCCCTTACGAGGCTTACGGCGTGCCCATCCTTCTTCGGAGAAATCGGGGGTCTCGCCCTTGAATTTCACCTCGGGTTGCTGGAAGAACTGTCGCCAATCGCCCGTATCTTCCTGCTGATAAGAGGGGCGTTTCACGCTTTTTCCATTCTTGCGTCCGCCCTCCGCACGTCTACCTGCAGCCCTTCCGCCACCTCTTGTGGCTTGCGCTTTACGTCCATGACCCTCTTCGTTGGCATCATTGCAGCGCACCTCTCTACCCTTGTAGGTCGCTCCCGACAAAGAACGCATCACCTTGTTGGCATCTTTTTCGGGTACTTCGATATAGGATATTTTTCCCAACAGGTCGATATGTCCCACCTGCTGCCTACCTTTTACATGCTGGTTAATAAACTGCATCACCTCTCCGGGATAGAATCCATCGTCCTTACCCAAGTTGATGAACAGCCTTCGATAACCTCTCTCGGGCGTACGAGAGCGACCTCCGCCTCGCTCCGAACGAGCTTTCCTGCCACCACGCATACCCTTTTCCTCACCTCTGTCGCCACGTTTGAGCGAGGGTTTCTCTATCTCGGGCGCATTCGCATAGTAATCCAAGAAGCGTCCAAACGTCAAACTGACAATCTTCTTGATGATATCATCCTTGTCGACGTATTCAAAGTGTCGGTTAATTTCAACCATGAAGGGCGCAATCTGCTCTTCGTCAACATCAATCTTCTCGATGTCGTGCATGGCTTTATACAACTGCTTGGCGCAAATTTCCTGTGCGGTAGGCAATGTGCCGTCCACAAATTCCTTGCCGATAATTTTCTCTACGGCACGCACTTTGGAACGCTCACGGGTGTGAATGATGCAAATAGAAGTACCTTTCTTCCCTGCACGTCCCGTTCGTCCACTACGGTGCGTGTAATTCTCGGTATCATCGGGCATGCCATAGTTGATGACATGCGTCAGGTCGTCCACATCCAATCCACGTGCAGCCACATCGGTTGCCACCAACAGCTGGGTGACGTGTTGGCGAAACTTCTGCATGGTGAGGTCGCGCTGTTGCTGACTCAGGTCGCCATGCAACGCCTCTGCGTTGTATCCATCCTTGATAAGTTTGTCGGCAATTTCTTGCGTTTCAATCTTTGTTCGGCAGAAGATAATGGCAAAAATGCGTGGGTAGTAATCCACGATGCGCTTCAGTGCCAAGTATTTGTCACGCGCATTCACCATATAATAAATGTGGTTCACGTTTTCGGCACCTTCGTTTCGGCTTCCCACTACAATCTCCTTGTAGTCACGCAAGTAAGTCTTGGCAATCTTTTCTATCTCGTTGCTCATGGTTGCCGAGAACAGCAAGGTGTTGCGGTCATCGGGAACGCCTGCTAAAATGGTATTGATACTCTCCGAGAATCCCATGTTCAACATCTCATCAGCCTCATCCAACACCACATTGTTTACATGGTCGAGCTTTGCTACCCCACGGTTCATCAGGTCGATAAGTCGTCCCGGAGTCGCCACAATGATTTGTGCGCCATGTTTGAGCGCATGAATTTGGGTGACGATACTGGCACCTCCGTACACGGGTTCTACGTGTAGATTCTTGATATATTTAGCAAAATCCTTCAAGTCATCAGCGATTTGCAAACACAATTCGCGTGTAGGACTTAAAATAATGGCTTGCGTATGCTTGCTGGCAACATCTATTTTCTGCAAAAGGGGCAAGCCGTATGCTGCCGTTTTACCTGTTCCTGTCTGTGCTAATGCAATTACATCGTTCTTGTTTCCCAACAAATAAGGGATGACCTCTTCTTGTACTGGCATGGGATGTACAAACCCCAGCTCCTCAATGGCGCGTCGAATCTCTTCGCTAACGCCTAATTCTTCAAATGTCTTCAAATTCTTTTCTTTAATCGGGTGCAAAGGTACGGCTATTCCGTGGATGCGCAAAGTAAATGTCATTATTTCTACCTATCGGGATACAAACATTAACATTCGGCATCGTTTTGATTATCAATGCCAAACAATCATCATACGGTGACACGACTACCTTCTGACTACAATGCAAGAACCAACGTTTTGTACCCATAATAAACACAAAACTAATCCTCCTATTTTATTTTTTTACAAAGCTAATCCTTTGATATTCGCTGTTTTTAAGTATCTTTGCCACAAATAAGGTACATACGATGACAGATATATGTTGTTTGGGTCATATCACGAGAGATAAGAATACGACACATAAACAGACCGTCTCCATGTCGGGAGGCACTGCTTATTATGTGGCTTATGCTTTTAATCATCTACCCTCGAAGGTTAGTTTTCAGTTAGTCACCAAAGTGGGTAGCGAAGATATGCCAGTGACACAAGAAATGAAAGAGGCGGGTATTGACGTGAAAGTGTACCCCAGTGAGCACACCGTTTTGTTTGAAAACATCTACGGAGAGAATCAAAATACCCGCTCACAGCGTGTATTAGCCAAAGCTGATCCCTTCACTATTGAGGAGATGAAGCCGTTAACGGGAAAGATATACCACATCGGCTCTCTTCTAAATGACGATTTCTCACCCGAGGTAGTGAAGTATTTATCTACCAAAGGACAAATCTCTATTGATGCACAAGGCTATCTTCGCGAGGTTCGTGGACAGGATGTACACCCCATTGACTGGAAAGACAAGCTGGAAATTTTGGCATATACGGACATCATCAAGGTGAATGAACACGAAATGGAGGTCATCACAGGACTCAAAGACGCACGCCAAGCAGCCAAACAACTACACGCATGGGGAGTGAAAGAGGTCATCGTAACATTGGGAAGTGAGGGGTCTATCATTTATGCCAACGACCGTTTTTACGACATCCCAGCCTATGTACCGAGAGAAGTAGTAGATGCTACGGGGTGTGGCGACACTTACTCGGCTGGCTTTTTGTACTGTCGCTCACAGGGAATAGGGTTTGAAGAGGCAGGAAAGTTTGCCGCTGCCATGTGTACACTCAAGTTAGAACACAGCGGACCTTTTGACAGAAGCATTGAAGAGGTGCAACGTATTATTGATAAGCACGAGAAATAAGGACACGTCGTCATTGGCAAAGATAGAACAACGCCACTTGGTTTTACTGGAACCAAGTGGCGTTGTTCATTAAAAGGACTTTTATATCAAGTACCTTATATATTCATCATCATAGGAACGACATATTTAGCCAAGCAATAACCACCGCCAATGAGCCAAACAAATAAGATGGCTGCCAACAGAAAAGGCTTGGCTCCTGCCTTCTTAAACTTGTCAAAACTGGTTTCAGCTCCCAAAGCTGTCATCGCCATGGTTAAAAGAAAGGTGTCAAACTGATTGATTCCTTCTACCCAAGCAACGGGCAACAGATTGAACGAGTTGAACCCTATAACGACCAAGAACAGAATGGCAAACCAAGGAATGGTAATCTTCGCCTTAGATGTTCCTTGTTCATTGTTCTTAGAAAGATAGCGAGCAGTGTTCCAACCCAAAATCAACAACACGGGAACAAGCATCATCACGCGAATCATCTTCACGATAATAGCAGAATTGGAAACATCCTTTCCCATGGCATTGGCAGCTCCTACGACATGCGCCACTTCGTGAACAGTGGCACCCGTCATCAATCCCATTTGGTCTGGCGACAAGTCAAAGATGCCGTTGCGATACAACACAGGATAGAGAAACATTGACAACGTACCGAATATAACGACCGTAGAAACAGCCACAGCGGTTTTATAAGGCTTTACCTGAAGTGCGGATTCGGCTCCTAATACAGCCGCAGCACCACAGATTCCACTACCCACAGAGGTGAGCAAAGCAATACCTCGATCCATTCGCAACAGTTTTCCTATGAACACTCCACCACACACAGTGACCGTCACCACGATGGCATCTATGACAATGGCAGGCAAACCCACCGCCGTAACGTCCTGAAATGTGAGACGAAAACCATAGAGGATGATGCCTATACGCAGGATACGTTTGGAACAGAAGTTGATACCAGGCACCCAAGTGTCTGGCAAATTGTTTCGAAGACTGTTGGCATAGAGCATACCAAGGATGATACCGACAATCATAGGACTAAATGACAAATTCTTCACAAACGCCATGTCACCAATATAGAAAGCGGCAAGGGAGAACAAAGTTATTAGGAGTACGCCATGTAGCATACTACTTCTTTTTTCACTAAACATAGACTTCTATGTTGCTTTCCAAATAATTGGAAAATATTTGTAATTTATTAACTGTTCATTATCATTCACTTAGCGTGAA
>NZ_QFFX01000053.1:0-18665 GCF_023522295.1 Prevotella sp. TCVGH
AAGGGCTGACACCTCGTGAGAAGTGTCAGCCCTAAATTATTTTGTTTAATAAAGTTTTACCGGACAGCAATAATTTTTTATCGTAGCAACGGAAGGACACGGAACGACACGGACGTGTCGTGAAATCTCGCAAAAGTTTTTTCGTTGTTAAAAATAATTTTCCTGCTAAATTTGTTGCATTCGTTGAACGCCTGCGTTCATTGAATTTCCAACCATGAAAATTCGTTGCTTTTGTTTTATTCGTTGTTAAAAATATTCTCGTTATTAAAAACAAAAAATATTCAATGTTAAGCGTGGCTTATTTTAGTTCATGCTGAAAGAATTGTGCTATTTGTCGCATCAGGTGATGACGGGTGTTGCCGCCATAAATGCTGTGATTGCGGTTGGTGTAATAAATCTCACGGAAATCCTTATCCGCCTGCACCAAAGCCTCGGCATATTCAAACGTGTGTTGCGGATGCACGTTATCGTCTGCTAAACCGTGACAAATCAACAATGCACCTTGCAACTGCGATGCACGCCCAATAGGATTGAGCGCATAGCCGTCCGGATTCTCTTTTGGCGTGCGCATGTACCGCTCGGTATAAATGGTGTCATAGAAACGCCAGTCGGTGGGCGGTGCCACTGCCACGCCTGCCTTGAACACGCCACGCCCCTCGCTCATGCTCATGAGGGTGTTAAATCCGCCATAGCTCCAACCCCAGATGCCTATTCTACCTTTGTCTACAAAGGATTGCTTGCCCAACCACAGTGCTGTCTCCACTTGGTCTTTCGACTCTAAGTCGCCCAAACGCTGGTACACCACCTTTTCAAAAGCAGCACCACGACCGCCCGTGCCTCGCCCGTCGACACATACCACGATGAAGCCCTGCTGTGCCAAATAATAATCGAAAGCACCGCCTTGTCCCATGGAGCCTGCCTTCCACGCATTCACCACTTGCTGACTTCCGGGACCGCTGTATTGGAACAAGATGACGGGATAACGATGAGAAGGGTTGAAATTGGCAGGCTTCACCATCCAACCATCGAGCGTAACGCCTTCTGAGGTGGTGAAAGAGAATTTTTCTTTGGGAGTCCAACCATATTTCGCCGTCTTCGCCAAGAGTGTTCGGTTGTCTATGCGTGTAGAGAGTACCTTCCCTTTTCGGTCACGAACGGTGTAAACATACGGATGATCGTAGTCGCTCCAAGTGTTGATAAAATATTGATAGTCACCCGAGAACAGAGCTTCGTTCCACCCTTCTTGAAGAGTGAGCCGCTCTTCCTTACCGTTGCGATGCGACACAAAGATTTGCCGGTCGTGTGGATTCAGTGCGGCAGCCTGATAATACACATCTCCTGTCTTTTCGTCATAGCCATAAAAGGCAGTGATATCGTATTTCCCGTTACCAATGGTACGCAACAGCTGACCGTTCATATTGTACAGATAGCCCTTCATGTATCCGTCTCTGTCGCTCGGTAACAGGAGGGTGTTCTCTCCTATCTTAATGCCCTCCATGGCTTCTTCTTTAACATAGTTGGGCACCTTTTCTTTGATCAGCAATGTCGCCACCGTACTCGATGGATTGACCGCAAAGAGGTTCAGCTCGTCTTGATGCCGATTCATCGTATAGACAAGGATGCGATTCGGGTCATTGGTAGGCTTGATGCGTGGCATATAGCCGTCAGCGTCCAAGGGAACTTGCAGCTGGCGCGTCTGATGACTCTTCACATCAAAGCTCCACACCGATACCTGCGCATTGTCCTGCCCCGCTTTGGGATATTTATAGGTGTACAGTCCCGGATATTCATCGTACTGCATTTGTGTGGGATGTGAGCCTTTGAAGAGTTGTAGCGAATAGCTCTTCACCTTCGATTCGTCATATTTAATCCAACAAATCTTGGTGCCATCGGCATTGAAGCAGAACGAACGGTTGGTGCTAAACTCCTCTTCGTTCACCCAATCGGGGATGCCATTGATGATTTCGTTGAAGCGTCCGTCCTTGGTAACCTGACTCTCTGCATTGTCGTACAACAGCTTGATAAGGTGGAGGTTGTTGTTACGCACAAAGGCAATCTGCTTCCCGTCTGCCGACCACGTAGGCACTTGCTGCTTGCCACCCTCAGAGAGCGGCTCGAGTTTGGTGCTTGCCACCGTATAGATATAATAGTTGGCTTTGAACGAGCGGCGATAAATGCGCTCCGTAGCGGTCTGTATGAGCATCTTCGTGCCATCGGGCGAGAGTTCGTAGCCGTCAAACGAATCGATGGTCGAACCCATGGTATGCTTCACATCAAACAACACAGCCGTTTGTTTGCCTGTCTTGAACGAATATTGTACAATACGCTGCCCATCTTTGCTGATACTGGCATACTGGTCGGTACCCGGAATGGGACGAATGCCTGTCAACCGTTCGGCGGCAAAAGCACCGTCGGCAATATCTTTCAAGGTTATCTTCTCTGTAGCTTTCGCTGTGGTAAGTGCCATTAACAATATAAGGGCACAACTCATCATCTTTTTCATTGGCTTAAAAAATCTTCTATCATTAGCATTGCAAAGATAACGATATTTGCGTAATTTTGCAAACGATGGAACAACTATATCGTGACTTTGGTTCGTGGATTCGCGAGCAATTTCCCTTTCGGGTGCAAAAGATTTCTATTGATGCAGGCTTTACCTGTCCCAATCGAGACGGCAGCATTGGTACTGGCGGCTGCACCTACTGTAATAATCACACTTTCAATCCTTCGTACTGCGATCCTCACCAGCGCATCACGGCTCAATTAGAAGAAGGCAAGCGATTTTTTGCACGCAAGTATCCCGACATGAAATACTTGGCTTATTTTCAAGCCTACACCAACACCTATGGGTCCATTGCATCGTTACAGGCGATGTACGAAGAGGCGCTCAGGGTAGAAGACGTGGTGGGCATCGTTATTGGAACGCGTCCCGACTGCATGAGTGAGGAGTTGCTCGATTATTTAGAAGAGCTGAATCGGAGAACCTTCTTGTTGGTAGAATATGGTGTAGAAACTCCCAACGACGACACCCTGCGCCACATCCGTCGTGGACACACTTTTGCTGCGAGCCAGCACGCCATTGAGCGCACGCACCAACGGGGCATCCGCACGGGTGCACACATCATCGTTGGACTTCCGGGTGAATTGGCTTCAGAAACTATTGCGCAGGCACCGCTCATCTCGACACTGCCCATCGACATTTTGAAGATTCACCAGTTGCAAATCATTCAGCACACCCAACTGGCTCGTGAATATAGGGAAAAGCCTTTTCATGTCTACACGGTCGATGAATACATGGACGTGATGATACGCTATTTGGAGCAGCTGCGCCCCAACTTGGTCATCGAACGCTTTGTCAGTCAGTCGCCACCACAACTTCTCATTGCCCCACAATGGGGACTAAAAAACTATGAGTTTACCGAAAAGCTCTGCAAGCGTATGCGTGAGCAGCACACCTTTCAAGGACGAAGATACAAAGAAATAAGTTTTTGCTGAAACAGTACTCATAGCGCATGAGGTGACACAAGCCTACGCTTGCTCGCTTCTATCGCTCCACACTCACTACTTCAATGGTCTTTCCTCCGATGACACGAAATTTCACCTCTTTGCCTGCAAATGGCATTCCATACGTCTTCGTGTCCTCTGCATGATAAGCAGGACGGGGATCTAATGCCAATATCGCTAACAGCGTTTGTCGCTCTTCGGCAGTAAAGGCTGAAGAAAATTCCGCAGGCATCCTTACGTCCAAGTGTTTTAGTTTCGACAAATCTGTAAATCCGCTCCGTGCATCTGCATGACTATCGGTAAAGGGAAGGTAGGGTTTGATGTCGTAAATGGGGGTGCCGTCCATCAAGTCGCCACCTAACACGTGAAGCACAGGACCGCACTCGCTCTCCCACTCCACACGTTGCAAACGCACAGACGACAGTCCTATGGGATTGGGTCTGAAAGGCGAACGACTGGCAAAGACGCCCACCTTCTCGTTGCCGCCCAACAGCGGAGGACGCACCAACAAATGGGTAGCATCGTGTGGGTTGGCACTAAACTTCCACACCAACCACAAATAATCAAATCCCTCAATGCCTCGCAGCGCATGCACATCACGAAAGGCTGACTCGAAAACCACCGTCCCTGCCAACTGTGGCACCACACCACTCTGTTTGGGAATGCCAAACTTGGAGGCAAAGGGCGAATGAAAATAGGCAATGGGTCTTAACACAAATTCATCATTCATACCGTCATCTTGTTTTTGCAAAGATACGATGAATCCGTGCAAAATTCAAATTTTTCGCTATTCCTTTAAGGGGGTTATGGTTCTTTCATTGAAGGGCAATATTGTTGAACAACAAATGAAACTCTGCCGAAACTTTTTAGAAGAATGCAGGTCACTGAACTGCAGGTGTTATGAAACGGAAGTATTTTTTATCGTAGCAACGGAAGGACACGGAACGACACGGAAGTGTCGTGAAAATCCGTGTGGGACAGCATGTCCGTGTTCTTCCGTGATTTTCCGTTGCTATTACAAGGCGGTTTGCTAATGTTGCAAACAATCGAAACAATACAATCCCCAACAACCAAAAAGAGCCAACCCTATTATGAGTTGGCTCTTTGCTTTTAGAGGATTCTTGAACAGCTAAGAATGGCTACTATCGCTGCTGCCAAGAGAAGAATGTTGATACAAAACCGTAAATAGACATTCCAAACAGCCAATTGTTTGGCTAAAGGACTCACAGACTCGTGTGCTCTTCAGCGTTCGTCTGTGACGTCGTGATCTTGTTGACTAAGAATGCCTAATACGGCTGTGGCAATCGTAATAATCAATTTAATGATGAGTTTCCAGTTGGTGTTTTTCATGGTTCTTTCCTTTCTCTATACTCGCTTATCCGTTGGTCGATGGAGTGGCGGGAGTTGCTGGTTTGGTGGTGTCCACAGCGTTCTTCGGTGCTTCTTGTACACTAAGTTTGTCCAAGAACTTGCGACTGCGTTTCATTCCCTTGCCACCGCCCTTCATCTCGGGGATAAAGTTCACGCGGAAGTTCACCACGTTCTCGC
Organism: Prevotella sp. TCVGH; assembly: GCF_023522295.1. NCBI lineage: Bacteria > Pseudomonadati > Bacteroidota > Bacteroidia > Bacteroidales > Prevotellaceae > Prevotella > Prevotella sp. TCVGH. Next base: position 5,053 of record NZ_QFFX01000053.1, read on the forward strand.
TGACGTTGAACTTAGCTGCGGTATCGGCGGGTTTGGTGCGCATACCTATTTTGAACAAGCCAAATCCATTCAACTTCACTACGTGACTGGCTTGCAATTCGTCTTGCATCACCTCTACCAGTTCAGAAAGTACTGCGAGTACGTCACTGCGTTTTACAGTACAGTTGCGCTGAATGCGTTCTGCCAGCACATCCGTTTCTGTCATTTGGGTATGAATGGCGCGTGCGTACCACTTACCTTTAGTCTTAGAATCTTTTCTGTTGTTCTGATACAACTTGTACATTACTGCCATAATTTTGTGTGTTTTTAGGGTTAATATGATAAATGTAAATCAGTCATCTCTCTGACTGACGATGCAAAGATACAACATTTGTCTCCGCATGTCAATGATTCATGATAGGCCTCAATATTGCAAAAGCTATCACTTATCACATAGCCCTTGTTCACACACACAACGGACATAAATATAGGTACGCGCAAAAGGAACATCACAGCAAACAAGTAAAATGGTGGCTGCAAACATGAACAGCTGCAAAGACGGGCTGAAAGCCCAATAAGTATACAGCCCAGGGTAACACCCTGGGTAACAGTGAACAAAGTAATTTGCGCGCTGTAAGCGCAAAAGGAGCCAGTGAAGTGTTTTTCTCTTTCCTTTTGCGCTTACAGCGCGCCAGTTAGTTAATGAACACACACCCAGGGCGTTGCCCTGGGCTGTATTCCTTCTGGGGCTTCGCCCCGTCCTTGCTCGTAACCATATCTGCTGCACGTTGCCCTGGGCTATATTCCCATTGGGGCTTTGCCCCGTCCTTGCTCGTAACCATGTTCGCTGCACGTTGCCCTGACTATATTCCTTTTGGGGCTTCGTCCCGTCCTTGCTCATACCATGTTCGCTGCACGTTGTCCTGACTATACGCCCATTGGGGCTTCGTCCCGTCCTTGCTCGTAACCATATCTGCTGCACGTTGCCCTGACTATACGCCTGTTGGGGTTTCGCCCTGTCCTTGCTCGTAACCATATCTGCTGCACGTTGCCCTGACTATACGCCTTCTGGGGCTTCGCCCCGTCCTTGCTCGTAACCATATTTGCTGCACGTTGCCCTGACTATACGCCTTCTGGGGCTTCGCCCCGTCTTTGCTCGTAACTATATCTGCTGCACGTTGCCCTGGGCTGTATTCCCATTGGGGCTTCGCCCCGTCCTTGCTCGTAACCATGTTCGCTGCACGTTGCCCTGACTATACGCCTGTTAGGGTTTCGCCCTGTCCTTGCTCGTAACCATATCTGCTGCACGTTGCCCTGGGCTGTATTCCCATTGGGGCTTCGTCCCGTCCTTGCTCGTAACCATATTTGCTGCACGTTGCCCTGACTATACGCCTGTTGGGGCTTCGCCCCGTCCTTGCTCGTAGCCATATTCGCTGCACATTGCCCTGACTATATCCCTGTTAGGGCTTCGCCCCGTCCTTGCTAAACTCTCAACTCTCAACACTACACACTAAAAAAATCTCCCCCCTCTCTTTATTCAGCATAACGCAATGAGTATGGAGCAGAGAGGAAGGGAGTGGGTGTTACCTTGAACGATCTTCTTACCGTTAGAATAACCATACCCAATATAAAAGAGGTGTGTAGAACACAGCACTTATTTGTCGGTTTGTCATTAGCTGCGAAACTGTCCGCACGATGACCTGCTACGAGCTACGAAACTGTCCACACGATGACCTGCTGCGAGATGCGAAACTGTCCGCACAATAACCTGCTACGAGATGCGAAACTGTCCGCACGATGACCTGCTGTGAGATGCGAACGAGTGCGTACCGACAAGACAAGTGTCCTTACGAAATTGACCAGACACAGTGATGCACAATACCTCAAAGCTTGCCTTTATGAAATGATGCTGTTTTTCATCAAGGTGCTTTTCTCGCAAATTAGATTATTTTCACAAAGATAACTAAATTCTCCATATATCACAATCCTTTTTGAAAGAAAATATTATCCGTCTCTATGATAGATTATCCCGAAATGAAAGAATTAAAGTTTATATCGTTGATAATCAATCTGTAACGATATATCACGAATAACACTCCCTCTAAGTTGTTAATATTTTTTAACTTCGGAGAGATGCAAGAATCATCGGTATTTGGTGTTTATAAGACAAAGAATATTTCAAATTTAATCCATTAAAATCAAAAAAATGAAAAAGTATTTCAAAACATCATGGGCATCACTCTTCGTTGTAGGATGTCTTGCTTTCAGTTTAACAGCTTGTCTGAACGACAACGAAGACAACACGAAAAGGATTACCAAAGAAGAGGTGCAACAGGCATATCGCACTGTGGCAGGCGCACACACGGGTAAGTTGGTGTTTCCTTTGAGTTATCCATTGACAGCAAGCACTAAAACCGACTCGCTCGACATCTCATGGGACGTAACGAGCGACTCTACCCTGCTCATCAAACAAGTGCCTGCCAAGGCTTTCGTGCCAAGCGTGCAGGACAATGATGTGAAAAACTTGCTGATGAAAGCAAAACCACAAGACTTGGAGTGCAACATCGGATTCTACAGTCTCATGCCTGTTGCGTTTGTGATGCAACCCAAAATACTCGAATATAAGGTAGAGGAAAAGGGCAAACAAAGCAAGATTGAGGTGTTATTCTACTTCAACGTGCGTGGAGCGGCTGGTGTATATAATGTGGGCAAAAAACGCTTCTTGGCACAACTCGTTGGTGGTGCGGTAAGAGTGGACGGACAACTGAAAACCGAGTTCCCTCATGGACTATATCTCCAGTTGGTAGAACAAAAGAAGTAGCACCAAACGGACACGGAGCCATGCTTACAGCTCCATGTAACAAGAACGAAAGAACCCAGCTAACCCTAAAAGAAACAAGGGGTTAGCTGGGTTTTTCTATTTCCTACGTTATTTTAGCATTTCGCCAACGCTTGCTGGATGTCTGCCAACAAATCGGTCACATCCTCGATGCCCACCGACAATCGAATCAGTGTGGGGTCGATGCCCGAGGCACGCAACTGCTCGTCGGTGAGTTGTCGGTGCGTATGACTGGCTGGATGCAGCACGCACGTCCTACTATCGGCAACATGGGTAGCGATATTGATAAGGCGAAGCGAATCCATGAAGCGAATAGCGGTGTCTCGATCGCCCTTCAAGCCGAAGGCAATCACTCCACACGAGCCATTGGGCAGATATTTCTGTCCTAATGAATAATGTGCATCGTTCTTCAGTCCGCAATAATGAATCCATGCCACCTGCTCCTGCTGCTCCAAGTATTCGGCAATCTGCTGCGCATTACGACAGTGCTGTGCCATGCGTAGGTGCAACGACTCCAATCCCAAATTGAGCAAATACGAGTTGTGTGGCGATGGTATCGACCCAAGGTCGCGCATCAGCTGTGCCACCAATTTTGTGAGATACCCCATCTTGCCAAACGCCTTTGTGTACGTCAGTCCATGATACGACGCATCGGGGGTGCAAAGTCCGGGATACTTCTCCGCATGCGCCATCCAGTCGAACTGTCCGCTGTCTACCACAGCACCGCCAACAGTGGCAGCATGACCGTCTAAATATTTAGTGGTAGAGTGCGTCACGATGTCACAACCCCACTCAAAAGGACGACAGTTTACAGGGGTAGCGAAAGTATTGTCCACAATCAGTGGCACCCCATTGCGGTGGGCAATGCGGGCAAACTTCTCTATATCCAAGACATGACAGCCTGGGTTAGAAATCGTTTCGCCAAACATCACACGCGTATTGGGACGGAAGGCTTGCTGTATCTCCTCGTCCGATGCCTCAGGATTGACGAAGGTGCAGTCGATGCCCATCTTCTTCATCGTCACACCAAACAAGTTGTACGTGCCACCATAAATCTCGGTAGATGCCACAATATGACTCCCTGCCTCACAGATATTGAAGACAGCAAAGAAGTTGGCAGCCTGTCCGCTCGAAGTGAGCAAGCATCCTACGCCCCCTTCCAACTGTGCAATCTTCTTTGCCACCACATCGTTGGTGGGATTTTGTAACCTGCTGTAGAAATAGCCCTCCTTTTTCAAGTCAAACAACTGCGCCATCTCCTCGCTATTATCATATTTAAAGGTGGTACTCTGTACGATAGGCGGCTCCACTGGCTCGCCATTTTTTGGTTCCCAACCCCCACGAATACAGAGGGTTGACCGTTTCAAATTTTTCTCCATAACTATTTATCTAAAAAATATACGTTGTGCAAAGGTATATGTTTTTGAAAAAAAATAGCTCATCTTTAACGTGTTTTTAGTATATTTGCAGCTGGATTAAATTAGAAATCAAGAGATCTAGAAAAACTAGGAAAACTAGAAAATCTAGAAAAACCTCGTCAACTTGTAAACTCGTAAACTCGTAAACTAATGCCCACCCACTACTCTCTCCCCGGCTCGCTGCTCCTCTTAGCACTGCAAGCCACCGCACAAAATCATCAACGCCCCAACATCCTCTACATCATGAGCGATGACCACGCCTACCAATGCATCAGCGCCTACGGTAGCAAGGTGTTCCGCCAAACGCCAACGCCCAACATCGACCGCATTGCTCGTGAAGGTATGCGCTTTGACAGGGCATTTGTAGAAAACTCCATCTCTACCCCGTCCAGAGCCTGCCTCATCACCGGACTCTATAGCCACCAAAACGGACAGCGACAATTGGCAGAAGGCATAGACACCACAAAGACATTCTTTAGCGAACTGCTGCAACAAGTTGGTTATCAGACCGCAGTAGTTGGAAAATGGCACATGATATGCAACCCGAAAGGCTTTGACTATTACCAAATACTCGATGATCAAGGTCCCTACTTCAACCCCGATTTCCGTAGCAATCGCACCCATAATAAATATGTTCGCGAGCAGGGATATACCACAGAACTCATTACTAAGCACGCCATAGAATGGCTCGACAGCCGAGACAAGCAAAAACCCTTCTGTCTCATGGTGCATCACAAAGCGCCCCACCGCAACTGGATGCCTGCCATACAAAACATGGGAATGTACGACAACGTCACCTTCCCTTTGCCACACTCATGGAACGACGACTTCAGTACCCGAGGTAGTGCCACCCGAACACAGCGCATGGACATTGGGCGAGACATGACTCTACAGTCAGACCTCAAGGTAGACACCAAGCACTTGGACAACCCCGATGGTAGCAGAGTGTTCGGAGAATGGTACCGACTGAACGAGGAACAGAAGCCTGCCATACAACAATACTACACACAGCGAAGCCGAGACTTTGCTGCCGCCAATCTGCAAGGCGAAGCCCTCAGACAATGGAAATACCAAACCTACCTGCGCGACTACATGGCGGTGATACACTCTGTAGACGAAAGTGTGGGCGAGCTGCTCAACTATCTTGACAAGAACGGACTGCTCGACAACACCATCGTGGTGTACACCTCCGACCAAGGCTTCTACATGGGCGAACACGGCTGGTTCGACAAACGCTTCATGTACGAAGAAAGTTTCCGAACACCCCTCGTTGTGCGCTATCCCAAGGAGATAAAACCCGGTAGCGTGTCGCATCAACTCGTGCAGAACATTGACTACGCTCCCACCTTCCTCGATTATGCTGGCGTGAAGAAACCGAAGGAAATGCCGGGACGCTCGCTCAAACCGCTCTTCAGAGCCGACTCCACTCGTTGGCGGCACGACCTGTACTACCATTATTACGACTACCCCGCATGGCACATGGTGCGCAAGCACGACGGTGTGCGCACCGAACGCTACAAATTGGTGCACTTCTACGGAAAAGGAAGCGAGCGGGCAGTGGCAGAAAACAAATACCAGCGCATACCGGGCACACGCGAATACAACGGATACATGGGCATGCTGCACAGTGGATACATCGGCAACGACCCCGACATCAATTACGATGAACTGTACGACCTGCAAACCGACCCACTGGAGCATCACAACCTCATTGACGACCCACGCTATGCCAAGGTGAAGAAGCAACTGCAACGAAAACTCGACAACTATCGCAAAAAGCTGAAAATAGACGAATATTAAGCAAGCCGAAGATAGTACACCATAAGTCTCATCCGCTCTACGTAGCTGATGAGGCTTTTTTTTTTCTGATGCAGCTTTATGGCATTGAGGCAGCCTAATGGCATTGTTGCTGGCTAATGGCATTGATGCAGCTTTGATGACATTGATGCGGCTTAATTTTGCAGCTGTGTTTTTACGGTTTTTCCTTGTGTTGCCCTACCCTTCATTTTCATCTGCGAAGCCTATTGATTTCGTTCTCTCAGCTATCGGGAAAACACTACCTTTGAGTTGATATTAAAAACTCAAAGAAACCATGAAAACACAACAACTGAGCGAGCATTTCTCGCTCCACGAACTCGTAAGCTCGGCAACCGCCGACAAGTATCACATCAACAACATGCCTTACGGCGCCACGATGCGAAACCTGCGCATCCTTTGCCAAGAGGTCTTAGAACCCTTGCGCAAGGAGTTTGGGCCCATCTTCATCAACAGTGGCTATCGCTGTCCGCTCCTCAACCAGCTGCTCCACGGTGTGGGCAACTCGCAGCATATGTATGGACAGGCTGCCGACATCCGTCTGAAGAATGAGCAACAGGGGCAGGCTTACTTCGATTTCATCCTGACACACTGCGACTTCGACCAATTGCTCTTCGAACACAGCAAGTTTGGTGTCATCTGGCTCCACGTGAGTTGCAAGCCCAACAAGGCGCAAAATCGGCACATGGCACTACGACATCTGCGTGCTTAACACCACTCGCAGCTAAGGCTGCAACTGATCGTTGTGCCAGCGATGAAAATCGTTGCGCGTCTTTCGGCCCTTCTGGAGCAATGCCAGAAGGTGCCTTTTTGCATCCTCCTCATCCACAATGGGTTTCCCCTGCGAATGCCGAATCATGCGAAACCACTGCAAACAGTAATATCGGGTCTTGGCACTGCGATACACACAAAGTCCCGTGAGACTCTGCAAGCTCATCATGAAAGCGGCATCTCCATACAAATGGTTCAAAATATCTTGCTCGCATTTTTGCAACTTCGCCTTCTTTTCGGCTACTTCGTGGGAGGTTGAAGCATGTGGATAAGCGTTCAAAGTCATTGCTTTAACGGGCTTATTACATGCATTTAGTCGCCTTAACTCATGTTGACAATCGGCTGCAGACGGTGGTGCAACAGGACGTGGCGCATCATTCGATGCGGAGGGAGGCATGGGGGCAGCGGTTTGTTGTGGCGTGGGCTGAGCGATATGATTTTTATTCTTCTCGTCGTCGGCGTCGTCTCTTGTGCGCATCGTCGTCGGATGATTGATATTTTTGATATTATTGATATCATTGATATTATTGATATTATTGATATATAGGGAGGGGTGCTGATTATCAACCACTTGCGAGGGGGTAAATTGAACGGTTCTCTCACGGTTCTCCAACGGTTGTTCGTTGGAAGTGTCACCATTCTCCACTGTTGACTTGTTATTATTCTTGATATTTTGTAGTGTTTTTTCCAGATAAGGACAATAAAAATATTCGTTGTCCACGGTGGTAAAAACTTCATAGTCGTTGATGATATGCAGCAAATAGTTTTTCGACTTCTTACAGGTTCGCGCAATATTTCTCAATGCCGCTTGGCATCCCATACCTTCGGGACAAACGCGCAGATAGCGTATCAGCTCGAGCACGCAGCCCTCGCCAGCACAGCCCTCTTTTTCGCGAAGTGTGATAAACTTAGGGTTTTCAAAAAACTGTAATTCTAATTTGATATATGCTTTCATGGGGTAAGTTTTTTAGTTTTTTAGTTGACAAGTTGACGAGTTAACAAGTAAACGAGTTGACGAGTTGACAAGTTCACGAGTTCACGAGTTGACAAGTTCACGAGTTAATAGTTCAGCTAATCACTCCCCTCCCTTTTGGGGAGGGGACGGGGGAGAGGCTTATTTCTCTTCACTTTTTGGGGAGGGGTCGGGGGAGAGACTTATTTTTTTCTTCCTTGATAAATCTTGCCAACGGTTCTTCGCCCTGCTCCATGAGGTGCTGGCAACGCACAAGGAGCATGCGGTCGTAGTTCTTGCGGTTTCTGATGTTGTTCATCACTGTGTTGGGCTTGCGCGGTGCACGCAGTCCCAAACGCTCACAAAGTCGGTTGACCGAGGTGGAGAAGTTGAGCACCTGTCCGTGTTCATCGATCGTTAAGCCGTCGTACCACATCATGTGTACTAGCTCTACCAAATCTGACACAGTACCCAACCATCGCACCTCGCCAGCTGCGGGTAACAGCATCAACCTACAAAACGTGTTTTTCATGGCATCCTTTGCCTCTTTCTGTGTAATTTCCATGGTCTTATTATTTTTTTCGAATTAAACTAACGCAAAGATACAAAGCAAAAAGGCAACATCTGTTCCATTTACAGAGATTAAGTGGGTTAAACCTTAAATAATATTCAAAGTCTACCCTCATCAGCTTCTTAGCCAACAAACTTCATGCAGAACTTTGAAGAAAATAATACAATTCGCCCTATTTCAAGAGGTTATCAATCGCACACTATTTTATTTTTGAACTGATATTTCCAAGGTATAGTGAAAGAGTGTGAAGAAATTCACTTTTGTTTGATAATCTCAAAAATTGATGCAAACATATTTTTCATTTTTTTGCGCGCATGGACTTTGTTTATTTCAGAAAAACCGTTAAATTTGTCTCCATATCAACAGAAAACTGCTCCCCCACCACCTTATTTAAGATACTAAGGAGGCAGCTCGTAAAGAAAGCAATATGATAGACGAAGCCTTGGAACCAATATATAAGCGTGCCACTGCTTGTGAACTGCCGATACCACCCTTGTTTTTGGCATCGGAGGGACAAGTGGTGGCACGCTTTTGTTGTCATTATTGGATAACAAGACGCACAAATATCTTATCAAAGATAGACAAAAGAAGAAACAAAGATAACGAAAATAAAACAAAAGTTTTCCAAAACTTTTTGTAACTCATTGATTATTTGATGATTAACTTTTATTAACTCGCAAAAAGTTTTCCAAAATGATTTTTCAATGAAATAATTATTATCTTTGCAAAGAAATCAGTGAGATAGCAAGCAAGCACAAGATTTTTCAAAAAAGAGCTTTCTTGAAAATTAGAAAGTAGAAATATTAGGAAAAACTAGGAATACTAGGAAAAACTAGGAATCCCTAGGAAACATAGGAAAACATAGAAACCCTAGAAACCCTAAAAATCTTAGAGAAAACCTTGTCAACTCGTCAACTCGTCAACTCGTCAACTAAAAAACTCGTCAACTCGTCAACTCGTCAACTAAAAAACTCAAAAATGATTCAAACCATAGTGAAGCGCGACGGACGCATAGTAGGCTTCAACGACCAAAAAATCATGGCTGCCATCCGAAAAGCCATGCTACACACCGAAAAAGGTGAAGACGAACGACTCATACAGCAAATCACCGACCACATCTCAGTGCACGGAAAACCGCAAATGTCGGTAGAGGACATCCAAGACGCTGTAGAAATGGAACTCATGAAGAGTGCCCGCAAAGACGTGGCACAGAAGTACATCGCCTATCGCAACCAGCGCAGCATTGCACGCAAGGCAAAGACACGCGACGTGTTCTTAGACATTGTGAACATCAAGAACAACGACGTGACACGCGAGAACGCCAACATGAACGCTGACACGCCAGCAGGCATGATGATGAAGTTCGCCTCGGAAACCACCAAACCCTTCGTAGACGACTATCTACTGTCAGAGCAAAGTCGTGAGGCGGTGGCACACAATCTGCTGCACGTACACGACAAAGACTACTACCCCACCAAGTCGCTCACCTGCTGCCAACACCCATTAGATAACATCCTGCAACATGGGTTCACCGCTGGGCACGGTTCTTCCAGACCAGCCAAGCGCATCGAGACAGCCGCCGTGCTGGCGTGCATCTCCTTGGAGTGCGCACAAAACGAGATGCACGGTGGACAAGCCATCCCTGCTTTCGACTTCTATCTTGCACCCTTCGTGCGCTCCTCGTATATAGAAGAGGTGAAAAATCTGGAAAATCTCTATGGTGACAACTTCGAACACCTGTACCAAGCTGAGATAGACGACTACATCGACCGCCCACTCAACGGACTGAAAGGCGATGCACGCATCAAGCAACATGCCATCAACCGCACCGTGGCGCGCGTTCACCAGTCGATGGAAGCTTTCATCCACAACATGAACACCATCCACTCGCGTGGAGGAAACCAAGTAGTGTTCTCGTCCATCAACTACGGTACGGACACCTCTGCCGAAGGGCGTTGCGTGATACGCGAACTACTCAACAGCACCTACCAAGGCGTGGGCAACGGCGAGACTGCCATCTTCCCCATACAGATATGGAAGAAGAAACGGGGCGTGAGCTATCTGCCCAATGACCGCAACTACGACCTGTACTGTCTGGCGTGCAAGGTGACGGCACGGAGATTCTTCCCCAACTTCCTGAACCTTGATGCCACCTTCAACCAACACGAGCTGTGGCGTGCCGACGACCCCAAGCGATATATCTACGAAATGGCAACCATGGGATGCCGTACCCGTGTGTTTGAAAACAGATACGGCATGAAAACGAGTGTGGGCAGGGGCAACCTGTCGTTCTCCACCATCAACATCGTGCGACTCGCCATTGAGTGCATGGACATCAAAGACAAAGAGCAACGCATCGCCAAGTTCTTCGCCAAACTCGATGACATGCTGGAAATCACCGCCAAGCAGCTCGACGACCGCTTCCAATTCCAAAAGACAGCCTTCGCCAAGCAGTTCCCCTTGCTGATGTCTAAGCTGTGGGGCGGCTGCGAACAGCTGGAACCAAACGACACCATAGAGAGCGTCATCAACCAAGGCACCTTGGGCATTGGGTTCATCGGATTGGCAGAATGTCTCGTGGCACTTGTAGGAAAGCACCATGGAGAGTCGGAAGAGGCACAAGCGTTGGGCATCAAAATCGTGACCTACATGCGCGACCGCTCCAAAGACTTCTGCGAGCAGTACCAACACAACTACAGCATCCTCGCCACACCTGCCGAAGGACTGGCTGGAAAGTTCACCAAGAAGGACCGCAAGGAGTTTGGCACACTGCCAGGCATCACCGACCGTGACTATTACACCAACTCTAACCATGTGCCCGTGTACTACAAGTGCAGCGCACGCCACAAGGCTGAGGTAGAAGCTCCCTACCACGACCTGACACGTGGTGGTCACATCTTCTACGTAGAGATAGACGGAGACGCCACGCACAACCCACAAGTCATCATGAACGTGGTAGACATGATGGATCGTTACAACATGGGCTACGGCAGCGTGAACCACAACCGCAACCGCTGCATGGACTGCGGATACGAGAACGCTGACGCACACCTCGACACCTGTCCTAAATGCGGCAGTCATCACATCGACCGTCTGCAACGCATCACAGGCTACCTCGTAGGCACTACCGACCGCTGGAACGCTGGCAAGTTAGCAGAGCTTAACGACAGAGTGACGCACGAGTAGATGCTATCCATCCTATCCATTCTCGAAGACACTACGGTAGACGGACCGGGCTTTCGCACCACCGTCTACTGTGCAGGATGCCCTAACGCCTGTCCGGGTTGTCACAACCCACAGACATGGGACATCCACAACGGACAGTGGATGCAAGTGGAGGACATCATGCGTGTGATAGAAGCCGACCCCTTTGCCAACGTCACCTTCTCGGGAGGTGACCCCATGTTTCAAGCCGAAGGATTTGCAGAATTAGCACACGAGATAAAGACACGCACCAACAAAACAATATGGTGCTACACGGGCTTTACCTTTGAAGCGCTCATCAAGAATCCGCAACAACGGCAACTGCTCGAACAGGTAGACGTGTTGGTAGACGGTCCGTTTGTGGAAAAGCTCAAAGATCCTGACCTGCTCTTCCGTGGCAGCAGCAACCAACGCCTCATCAACGTGCCACTATCGCTTCAGCAAGGCAAGGTGGTGCTGTGGGAACAAGAAGATGACATGTAGACATGATAACAAAGACGGCGGGCTCGTACGCCAAGCGGCATCGACGCAATCGAAAAGAATGCTCAACAAGACCATCTGCCCATATACAACCTTCGTGGTGTGAAGGTGGGCACAGGCTGGAAAGCTCTCCAGCATTTGCCAAAGGGTATATATATAATAGGTGGAAAGAAAGTGACAAGATAAATGCAGGAACGGTGAAGAAAATCTGATACTGCAGATTGACCTTTCTAACATATCCCAGCCGATTACCGCAAAATACTTACTTTTAGGTATTGCAAAACTTCCTCACACCTCGTACCTTTGCAGCAAAGAAAATACAAGAGTATGATAAAACGAAAGTACCATATAGCATATATGGATATACACCCCTCCACTATCGAAGCGCACTGTTCAAGAAAAGAACAGTGCGTTTTTTTTATGAACAAAATTGAACAACGTTCACTATTAACCCTTTACCCTCATTATGCAAACTCTGAAAGATGACATTCGGCAGCGCATCATCGCTACCGCCCGTGCAGAATTTATCGCACATGGCGTACGCTGCACCTCCATCCGCACAGTGGCTCGCAAGTCAGGTGTCGCTGTAGGAAACCTCTACAATTACTTCAAGAGCAAGGATGAACTGTTTTGCGAGGTGCTGCGTCCTCTCACCAAGGCATTGAACAAACACATCCTGTCGCACAATGACGAAAAGTTCCTGTCGATAGACGTGTTCAACATGCGGCAACACCAAATAGATTACATCTTTGCCATGCTTGCCATTATCAAAGACTTCCGTCCAGAGCTTCGACTACTCCTATTCAACTCAGAGGGTACGTCGCTACAAGGATATAAAGACAAGATGGTGGACAGACAGATGAAGGTGGGCATGGAATACCTGCGACTGATGAAAGAACGCTATCCACATCTCAACGCCAACATTTCGCCATACTTGGTTCACATCACTTGCTCTACATGGATAACCGTTTTCTGCGAGATTGTAGAACACGAAGATTACAGCGACGAGGATATCAAAGTTGCCATGGAGCAGTACATGGACTTTAGCATGGCAGGTTGGAAAGCATTAATGAAACCATAAAGACTAATTATTAAAAGACGATAATATATGATGAAGACTCTCAAACGTTTAGGAGCTTACATGGGAGGGCGCAAATACTTGCTGCCATGCTCCGTAGCACTGTCGGCAGTCAACGGACTGCTGTCGCTTGTCCCATTCATACTTTTGTGGCTCGTGGTGCGCACACTACTAATCGCCAAGGGCAACCTCTCAAACACCCCTCTTATAGACTATGCCCTGTGGGCTTTTGTCATATCGGTGGCAAACGTGTTGCTTTACTTTTTGGCACTGATGCTTTCTCACCTCGCAGCATTCCGTATCGAAACCAACATGAGACGCAAGGCGATGCAACGACTGATGCGTGCGCCATTGGGCTATCTCGATGAACAAAACACGGGACGTATGCGCAAAATCATAGATGAGGATTCGGGACAGACACATACTTTCGTGGCACACCTGCTACCCGATGTGGCGAGCTGTGTCGTTGCTCCGATAGGTGTTATCGTACTGTTATTCGCTGTGGA
>NZ_QFFX01000054.1:0-18286 GCF_023522295.1 Prevotella sp. TCVGH
CAAAAGGGCTGACACCTCGTGAGAAGTGTCAGCCCTAAATTATTTTGTTTAATAAAGTTTTACCGGACAGCAATAATAAAAAGAAGCCAAAAGATAACAAAACGTATTTCATAAACATTTGATGACTATGTGCGGTGGTAATTTATTGAACCAGCCTTAAGTACATGGTTACAGCTTGCTGTTACTTAATGTATTACCTGTTGAAAACTCACAATATCGTCAACCACAAGTCTTCAATCTCGGTTATGCTACGAAGGAGGACATAAAAAAAAGACCATATCTTACTTTGTTATTCAGTATGATATGATCTTTATGGGAAATCTAAAATAGGAGTAGGTGCTTCCCCCACGCACTCATTACCTCTCTCCTATTGATAACTAATTATTTATCGAGCCACCAACAATATCAAGCAACTCATTGGTAATCGCTTGCTGTCTACTCTTATTCAACTGTAAGTTTAAGGAGCTTAGCAACTCATCAGCGTTGTCTGTTGCTGTTTGCATTGCCACCATTCGGGCAGCATGTTCACTGGCAACACTATCTAACAAGGCGGTATAAAACATGAGATGCAACTGCTTGGGAATCAATGAACTTAACACAGTTCTAATATTTGGCTCAACAATAAAATCATCATTCAATGGCTTTGCTTCTTCTGCAGCTTTCTTGCTCACTGTCTTTTTATTCTTGCGCAAATATTCTTGCGCTTTGGCAGTTGCAAGATCCGAAGACAAGTCACGATCATTATCCACACCCACTTCTGTACTTAAATCGATGGGTAAGAATGTCTTGCGTTTTAGAATTTGTGTTCCAGCACTTTTGAAGTGATGATAAATGATTTCTACTTGGTCAAGCTCACCTTGCGCAAACTTCTTTGTGATTTCACGAGCTACCTTTTGACACTCATGGGCATTCGGTTTGTCCGCCAAATGATTAAAGTTTCCTGCAGGTGTAAATCCTAACTTCTTTACTTTATCAAAAACTTTCCTACCAATGGGATAGATCACAATATTATCTTTTCCCAAGTGGCGATACTCTTCGATAACCTGCATCATGAGTTTGAGAACATTGCCATTAAAACTACCGCACAAACTGCTATTCGAGGCAAAAACAACCAAAGCGACTCTTTTAATTTCTGAACGCTTTTTATCAAAAATAGTATCATTTTCGGGTGTCGAAGCCAAGAATGATTTAAGAATATGTTCCAACATATTTTCGTATGGAAGCATGTTCTCTATTTGAATTTGCGCATGATGAAGCTTACTCGACGAAACCATTTTCATGGCACTCGTAATCTTCCTTGTGTTCTTTACACTGGCAATGCGGGTTTTAATTTCTTTGAGTGATGGCATAATTATGAAGCTTGATACTGTGCAGTCACATCAGCCATTGTCGATTTTATCGTTTCAATGGCTTCGTCTGTTAGTTGACCTGAGGCTAAAGTTTTCAATACATCGGCATGTTTTGTCCTCATTGTTTCCAAGAAAGTGTCTTGACATTCACGAACACTATCAATTGGAACGTCAGCAAATAAGCCATTTACACCACAGTACATAATGGCAACTTGCTCGCCTATAGGCATGGGACTATACTGCGGCTGTATCAAAAGTTGGTTGTTTTTACGACCTCTATCCAATGTCATTGCAGTGACAGAATCCATATCACTTGAGAATTTAGAGAAAGCCTCTAACTCTCTGTATTGCGCCATGTCAATCTTCAATGTTCCTGCCACTTTCTTCATACTCTTGATTTGAGCGCTACCACCCACACGAGAAACCGAAATTCCTACATTAATAGCAGGTCGGAAACCTTGGTTAAACAGGTTGCTTTCCAAATAAATCTGTCCATCGGTAATAGAAATGACGTTGGTTGGAATGTAAGCAGAAACGTCACCAGCCTGAGTTTCTATAATAGGCAGTGCCGTCAGCGAACCACCTCCCTTGACATGTCCTTTCAGAGATTCTGGCAGATCGTTCATCATTTCAGCAACTTCTTGCTGGTCATTGATACGAGCAGCTCTTTCCAATAAGCGTGAGTGAAGATAGAACACATCTCCTGGATAAGCTTCACGCCCTGAAGGACGACGCAATATCAATGAGATTTCACGGTAGGCAACGGCCTGTTTGGAAAGGTCATCATATACCACCAAAGCAGATTCGCCTCGATCGCGGAAGTATTCACCGATAGCAGCTCCAGCAAATGGCGCATAATATTGCATTGCTGCAGGGTCAGCAGCTGTAGCTGATACTACAATAGTGTAAGGTAAAGCTCCATGTTCTTTAAGTGTTTGAACAAGATTGGCAACGGTGGATGCCTTTTGACCTATCGCTACATAGACACAATATACAGGCTTTCCTTCCTCGTAAAAACTCTTTTGGTTGATAATTGTATCCAGGGCAATGGCTGTTTTTCCTGTTTGTCTGTCACCAACAATCAGCTCTCTCTGTCCACGTCCAATAGGAATCATCGAGTCTACGGCTTTAATACCCGTCTGAAGTGGTTCTTTTACAGGTTGTCTATAAATAACACCAGGAGCCTTTCTCTCTAAAGGCATCTCGAAACTTTCGGTCAAATCAAGCTCTCCTAACCCATCGATAGCCTCACCCAGTGGATTGATAACGCGTCCAAGCATAGAATCGTTTACACGAATAGAGGCAATACGGTGGGTACGTTTTGCAGTCATACCTTCCTTAATGCCGGATGTAGGACCTAAGAGGATGCACCCTACATTGTCTTCCTCCAAGTTCATCACAATGGCCATCGTGCCGTTTTCAAACTCCAACAATTCATTGGCCTCAGCATTTCTCAATCCATAAAGTCTGGCAACGCCATCTCCCACATTGAGAACAGTACCTACTTCTTCAAATTTCAAATCTGTTTGAATGCCTTTCAACTGCTGAAGTAATACTTCTGATACTTCACTTGGTTTTATTTTATCTGACATTTTATGCTTTGTTTAAATTATTTTTTTAGCTGTTTCAGAATTTTGTTAAGCTTTGTTTGTACACTGGCATCCATCCTATACGAATCGTATTCAAGGATGAAACCACCGATGATATCTGGATTTACTTCTGACTGGAAATTAATTGTTCCCTTCGATTGGCTATGAACCACCGCTTCCATTCGCTTTTCGATATCTTCTGTAACAGCTGTAGCAGTAATCAATTTTCCGCTAATGATATGCTTCTGCTGACGATACAAAGTAATATAAGATGTGAAAATGTATTGCAAGATATTTTCTCGTCCTGCACTTAACACCAAGCGAATAAAATCTTTTGTTAGCTGTGTGGGATTTGTTCCACAAGCCAACTCAATCAGTTCCTGCTTCTTATCTTGATGCAGCATGGGATTGTCAATCGTTTGCCTCAAATCAGAGATGTGAGCATAGCTGTGACTGAGTGCCAGCATCTCTTGAAATACGTTGTCCTCTACATGCTTTTCAAGTGCACATTTGAGCAATGCACGAGCATATCTAACAGATATTACGCCTGTGTTCATCTTATCTTCTATGCTTGGTTCTTTTCAACCGATATATCATTCAGTAACTTGTTAATCAACTCCATCTGGCTATCTTTGGAAGCAAGTTCTTCACGAATAACCTTTTCTGCTATTTGAACAGAAAGTTCAGCGACCTGAGAACGAATATCTCGAATGACATTTTGTTTCTCAATGTCTATTTCTGTTCGTGCTTCACTGATTAGACGAGAACTTTCATCCTTTGCCTTCACATGTGCTTTCTCCACAATAGAGTCTCGAGTAGCAGCAGCTTCTTTTAACATAACCGCTTGCTTTTCACGAGCATCATGAAGAATTGCATCTCCTTCTTGTTGAATTTTGGCTAAACGTTCAGAGGCCTCATGTGCTTTACGAAGACTGTCGTCAATATAGGATTTACGTTTTTCCACCATATTGATGATGACAGGAAAACCGTATTTCGAAAGTACAAAAAAGACCACCAAGAAAGCCAAGAACATCCAAAAGAGGAGTCCAAGATCAGGAGTTAATATTGATGGTAAATTCTCCATTCTATGATAGTTTATTATTTAATAAGGAAAGCACAAGCTGCAATTGCGAAGAGCGCACATCCCTCAATGAAGGCAGATGTTAAAATCATGTTTGATGTAATCTTACCCGTTGCTTCTGGTTGACGAGCAATGGCATCCATGGCATTACCACCAATTCTACCAATACCGATACCTGCACCGACTGTTGCAATACCTGCACCAATTCCACAGCCAAGCTGTGCTAATCCTTCTGCTGCTAATAATGTTGAAATCATCATAATTCGTTTATTTATTGTTATTAATTTTAGAAATCTATTCTATAAAATTTATATGGATGCTTCTGGTTCTGGATGTGCTAACCCAATGAACACAGCACTAAGCATCGTAAAGACATAAGCCTGAATAAAAGCCACTAACACTTCCAGTAGATTCATGAAAAGAAGCATCACCGCACTAAAGAAATTCAACCCTAAGCCATATCCTACCCCCATGCTCCAACCTAAGAAGATGACACAGGTAAAACTAAGAATCACAGCATGACCTGCCATCATATTGGCAAAGAGACGAATCATCAGTGCAAAGGGCTTCGTGAAAACACCAAATAATTCGATAACAGGCATCAGTGGTACGGGTACTTTTAGGAACAGTGGTACGTGAGGCCAAAAAATATCTTTCCAATATTCTTTGGAGCCAAAGCAATTGATGGCTATCATCGAACAAACAGCTAAAAATAGCGTAATGTTGATATTTCCCGTAATATTTGTACCACCTGGGAATATAGGAATTAAGCCTATGAGATTACAAGTTAAAATAAAGAAGAATACCGTTAATAGATAGGGCGCAAATCGTTGATAGTTCTTTTCTCCTACAGAGGGACGAATCAAGTCGTCATGAATTGTCATCACAAGCATCTCCATGACTCCTACAAAGCCTTTAGGTGTTTCCGTTTTTTCATCGGCATTCTTATACCATTTGGCACAACTTAAAAATACCAAAATCAGAATAGCAACGACAATCCAAATTTGTACAACAACCTTTGTAATACTTAAATCAATAGGACGAGCAGTTTCTCCGTTGCCTACATGTTCGTAAATTTTTCCGTGATGTTCGTCATCGAAAAAGAACTGTTGTGGTAAATTCTTTGCCGTTCCCACATACCATTCACCTGTCGTTTCACTTCTAACAATAATAGGCAATGGTAAGCTGAGATGCTTACCCTCGAAAGTAGCAATGTGCCATTCATAAGAATCAGACAAATGTTCCAGCACTATCTCTGGAATATTCAAAGCCTCCCCCTCTGAATTACTGGCCATTAATTGAACAGGTGCCAGTAATAAAGATAAGCAAAAGAGTATCGTTCTTATTTTTTTCATCCTTTATTCAACGTTATCGTGTCATTTAGTTTCACTTGATTGCGCCTTACTTTTAGCAATGAAGAACAATGAGTGATGTATCAAAATAGTCAAATAGTAACTCATGAAAGTCAGACATGATACCAAAATGGTCGCTCTCTCCATCACGAGGAAGAAAACAAACATCACTCCGATTGCAGCAAGCGTTCTAACACTTGATACTGCCATAAAGAATGTTGGAAGATAGTCTGCCTGTTTTTGAGCAATCCTACTCCACACTAAGATATCAGCCAATTCAATTATCAAGGCAAAAGTCAACCCCACAATGAGTGGTGTAACCATATGGTCAACTTCCCCTATTTTCATTATCAAGACACCAATCAAAGTTAATGCTGTTAACAGCAAGAAGCTTTGTGTCATGTAACGTTTCTTAATTTGCTTAATATCATTCATCCTCTGTGGCTATAGTTCAACACATAAACTAATTACATTCTTTTGTACCTCAACAAATCCACTCTCTATTTCTAACTGCTTAAGCTCTCCCGTCGCTATTTCATAGCTCACCGTTCCGGACTCAAGAGAAGAGATGATGGGCGCATGATTCACTAAAATTTCAAACTCTCCAAGAGTTCCTGGGACAGTTACACGATTAACTTCACCGTCAAATATTCTTTTTTCTGGAGATATAATTTTTAGTCGAAGCATTATTGTTGGTCGCTTTTATAGTTTCTATATGTTAGCTTTTGGCTGCAGCGAGCAGCTTCTTGCCTTTCTCAATAGCATCTTCTATTGTTCCTACATTCATGAATGCTTGTTCTGGAAGATCATCTACTTCACCATCAAGAATCATATTAAATCCTTTAATGGTATCTTCTATCGGAACCATTACTCCCTTTAAGCCTGTAAACTGCTCTGCGACAGTAAAGGGTTGTGAGAGGAAACGCTGTACACGGCGTGCACGATTCACAATCTGTTTATCTTCATCGGACAACTCATCCATACCCAAAATAGCGATAATGTCCTGTAACTCTTGGTAGTGCTGGAGTATCTGTTTTACTCTTTGTGCACAATTATAGTGTTCCTTGCCCACAATCAATGGATCCAAAATACGAGAAGTCGAACCTAATGGGTCGACAGCTGGATAAATACCCAACTCCGTAATCTTTCTACTGAGTTCAGTAGTAGCATCCAAGTGTGTAAAAGTGGTCGCAGGAGCAGGGTCTGTCAAGTCGTCCGCAGGAACATACACCGCCTGCACAGATGTAATAGACCCGTTTTTAGTAGAAGTAATACGCTCTTGCATCGTTCCCATTTCAGATGCTAAAGTAGGTTGGTATCCTACAGCTGAAGGCATACGCCCTAATAAGGCAGAAACTTCTGAACCTGCTTGAGTAAAACGGAAGATATTATCAATAAAGAACATGATATCTCCCCCTTGTCCATCTTCATTTACTCCTCTATCACGAAACTCTTCTGCAACGGTCAGACCTGATAAGGCTACCGACGCACGAGCTCCTGGTGGTTCGTTCATTTGACCATATACCAAGGTGGCTTGCGACTTCTGTAGTTCTTTTGGGTCAACTAAAGACAGATCCCACTTGCCATCTTCCATTGCTTTCTTAAATTTTTCGCCATAGCGGATAACGCCTGAATCAATCATATCTCGAATCAAGTCGTTACCTTCACGGGTTCGTTCACCAACGCCTGCAAACACAGAATAGCCATTATGTCCTTTCGCAATGTTGTTAATCAACTCCATAATGAGGACGGTCTTTCCTACACCAGCACCACCGAACAAACCAATTTTTCCACCTTTCATATAAGGCTCTAACAAGTCAATCACTTTGATACCAGTGGCCAACATTTCCTTATGCGTGGACAAATCTTCAAAAACAGGTGGCTGCCTATGAATTGGATAAGGATTCTCCTTCGACAGTTGTTCCATTCCGTCAATAGCTTCCCCTATAACATTCATCATTCTGCCTTTTATCTGATCTCCTGATGGCATGGTTATCGGACTACCTGTTGCAATCACTTCCAAGCCACGTCTCAAGCCGTCTGTGTTATCCATGGCTACACAGCGAACCGTGTCCTCGCCAATGTGCTGTTGTGTTTCAATCACCAAATCGCTACCGTCTTCACGTTTTACGATCAGCGCATCGTATATTTTGGGTAAGACAGACTCTGGATCTTGACCTTTCGTATCAAAATAAACATCAATAACAGGTCCAATAATCTGGGAAATATGTCCATTCACTTGTGACATAACTTTTTTATATTTATATGAAACTATTTTCTAAAAATAAAAAAACTTTAGCTGTGCAAATATACAAAAATACTTTGATTGCTTACTTGTACAATTATTATATTAACAGAACTGTTTGTTATATTAACATATTTTAGACCTCATACCTTAGATTACCTTTTTAGATACTCAATTCGTCAAGCACTTTGATGAGCTTTTTATCAAAGGGCTTATCGCTCCGAATAGCCTCGGTCAATGGTATATAATCTATTTCGTTGTTCTTAATACCAATCATAATGTTGCGCTGTCCCTGCATAATTGCTTCTACTGCGCCAACGCCTGTTCTGCTGGCTAAGATTCTATCGTGTGCCGATGGTCTTCCTCCACGCTGCAGATGTCCTAAGATAGATACACGTACATCGTAACCGGGGAACTCTTTTTTCACACGATCGGCATAATACAATGCACCACACTTTGGACTCTCACTGACAATGACAATGCAAGAACGCTTAGATTTACGAATACCTCGTTCCATGAAATGCCCCAGCTGGTCTACATCAGTGCTGTCTTCAGGAATAATAGCTGCTTCTGCACCTGAAGCAATGGCACTATTTTGAGCTAAAAATCCTGCATCGCGCCCCATTACTTCAACAAAGAAAATGCGCTCATGACTCTGCGCTGTGTCCCGAATTCGGTCTACACACTCTACAATGGTATTCAACGTAGTATCGTAACCGATGGTAGAATCGGTTCCATAGAGGTCATTATCAATAGTACCAGGAAGTCCAATACAACGAACGTCATATTCTCTTGCAAATTCAATTGCACCACGCAACGATCCATTACCACCTATTACTACCAAAGCACCGATAGAATGCTTCTGAATATTCTCATAAGCCTTCTTTCTTCCTTCGGGTGTTAAAAAATCCAAAGAACGAGCTGTTTTTAAGATAGTACCTCCAGACATGATGATGCCGCTCACATTTTCGGTCGTGAAATCTTTGATTTCATCGTTTATCAATCCATCATAACCTTTATAGATGCCTTTTATCTTAAAACCATTACAGATACCAGCACGCGTTACCGCACGTATGGCTGCATTCATACCCGGAGCATCTCCACCAGAAGTTAAAATACCAATTGTTGTAATCTGCTTCATATATTCGATTTTCTTTGTCAAATCCCAATGAGGGGAAATCTATAGAATAGTTCTTAACATCTATATAACTATAGTGCTCTCTAAAAACTTCACAAAGGTAATAAATATAATGTGAATTGGGCAAAACATTTATATGAAAATTCTTTGAAGACTTTATTTGGTAGCTCTTTTTATGCCAGTGCTTGGGATGTTTCACTGATTCTTAGACTGCTGAATACCCTTGCGAAAAATAGACCTAAGGGTAAAATAGAATTCTTCTTGGATTCTGAACATCCTCCATGAAAAGCGTAGCGGCATATATCCGAATTTATATTTTAACCTTTTATATAACCTGTGTACCTCAATACCACTCCATACTCGATGAAGTTCACGCATGCCCATCGCAGAATCCTCGGGAGAAAGCTGTTTTCTGTAGGAATAATGAAAATAATATAAATCTATCAATACCAGCCAGCGCACATTTTCATAAGTCGTTAATACATCATCGCTTACATCAAACTGTATCAATTGCTTCTTCATACTTTCGTTGGCACGAAGATAATCAAACCTGCTCCCACTAATCGCACGTGTTACCGAGTGGGGATTGTAGTGGTAGTAGTACTCTCCATGACAACAACTCACTTGCTTAGAAAACAAATAATGCAGTCGTGTACTGTTGTCATCACTGTAGGTCTTACACGTGTCATCGTACGGGAATTGTTTGAAAAGGGAAGTTTTCGCAGCATAAACGCCATGAATTTTCCACGTCAAGCTGTCTTTGAATGCCTCCTGTCCAGACCTTTCTTCAAAAAAATCCATGTCATATTCCTGCGCCGTTGAATTGCCTTCTCCAAGGGTGAGTAGCTTGAAAAGCACACAGTCTACTTGTGGAAGCTTTTCAAAAACCTGTAAAGCCTGTTCCAAGGCATCGGGTGCAAAAGTATCATCGCAATCTAAAAACGTGGTGTAACGAGCGTTGATAAGTTTAATTCCTTCGTTGCGGGCATGTGCTGCTCCATAGTTTTGACTTAGATGAAGAATCTCAATTCGCTGGTCTATAGCTGCATACGACTGTAATATTTCCCAAGAATTGTCTGTAGAACCGTCGTCTATACAAATCACTTGAATATCTTTGAGGGTTTGTTGCAGCAACGAGTCCAAGCATCTTTTCAGATACTCGCTACCATTATAAACCGCCACCAATATGGCAAATGATGCTATTTTTTCCATACTCGTGATTTTAGACGTGTCCATAAATCGGTCTTTTTTCTCAATATGCGCAAAGACACCCACAGGCTCAACAGGACAAGCACTACGCCCCCACCCCAATACAACCAGCCATGGGTTGACAACACCAAGCCGTAAGTCACCAAGCCAAACACGAGTTGGATGCCTAAATATTGCCACACCGAATTGGATATATTATATTGGTAGGTGTTGTGCATAAAATAAAATAGCATTAAAAAATCCAATGCTGATACCAAGGTGATTGCGATTCCTGCGCCTAATAACTCATAATAGTGGAATCCTGCAATGACAGCCAGCACCAGGACAACATCGTAGATAGCCTCTACGAGGAGGTACAGCCTTGAATTACCTTTTGCCAACGGAATGTAAGCAATAGGTAGTTTGACAGCTCGCCAATACATCGCCAGCACCAAGGTCTGCACCATGACTTGAAGCGACACAAACTCTCGACTATACAGCAGCGGCAACAACACCGGTACACTTACCATGAACACCACCAACATAGGCGAAATGAGCAACAATGATACTTCTATCTGACTGTTGACCGTTTCGTTCAACTGCGCGCCTGTGTGCTTGATGGACGACAAGCGTGGGAAGAAATCGGTTTCCATGGCAGAAAACACCAAACCCGCATACGTCATTGTCATCATATAAGCTGCATTAAACAGTCCAACGGTCTCTACCGATCCCAGTACATTAAGGTAGCGACGTATCAGAAAATCGGCACCGCTTCCTAAAATACCTGCCAGCACAAAAGCCACTCCAATCTTGAGCATAGGACTTCCCTGCAACAACAATGTTTTGTTCCAGTTAAAATGTATAGCGTATTGTCTATGAGAGTAATAAATAGTGAGCAGCATTTGTGTCAAAGCAACAATGATGAGTGAAGGAACAATAGCAGCCTGACGCCAGATGTAGAACAATGGAATGGAGGTAATCAATGCGCCTACGATGTTGAGAAAAGAGATTTTCGCTAACGATTTGAGTTGTCGTAAGGCTTTCAAAATGGCCAATTCTCCCCCCGTCACTGCCATTAGGAATACCACTATCGACAGCAAAACAAAATGCAAAGAGTGGTCGCCCCAGCCAAAAACCCACCGACTGAGTATAGGACTTATCACCATGCACACCGCCATACCCAACAGAGCCGTCAACATGCTCAACAGTCTCACACTGTCAATACAACGTCTCATGTAGGTCTCGTCGTGCTGTTCGAAAGCAGCAGACAGTTCCCTGACGGCACTCATGCTTAATCCAAAATTAGTGGAGTCGCTAATCAGTTTGGTTGTGGAATTGAAGAGCGACATCAGTCCCATTCCCTCGGCACCGAGAAGAAGAGCCACCAACTTATTGCGAACAATGCCTACCAAGATGCCAAGACCTTGTACACCGCCAAACAGACCAGTGTATTTTAAAATATGGGTATAGGTTTTGTTGCGATTCTCATTTGTCATCTATGAATGAACGAATAAAAGTAAATTTTATTACGTCTTTCCCTTAAAAACCTTAGGCGTCTCAACTCCTGTGGTGTTTCCTACCGCCGAGGTGACAATGACAACGAACCGATAGGCAGAGGCAACTATCAGCGAACGCTGGGAGCATCCTATTCGCACAAGTCTTGCTATTTCCTGCTGGTGAGTTAGAGATTTTCTAAAAAAGACATGCTTTTACATTGTTCGCTCACGCAACCAATGTGACCCGAAAATCGTCCGAATTTCGTCCGACCTTTTTACTGCAAACGCTCGGAAATCCCCTGTACAAAGGACTTCCGAGCGTAATAGTTGCGGAGACATGACTCGAACATGTGACCTCCAGGTTATGAGCCTGGCGAGCTACCAACTGCTCCACTCCGCGATGTTATTTCTTATTTGCGGTTGCAAAGGTAAGACTTTTTTCTTAAAAACCAAAATATTTTTATACTTAATTTGAAAAAACATGTTCAAAAAGACAATAACAGTTGGCCATTCCTATCTGTAATAAGCAATTATTCATCAATTCAAATCTTCCATAAAATATTTAGTGCGCTCGTATTTTTTTGATAAATATGCTTGCATCGGTCAAATAAAAAATATACATTTGCACATGGTACGACTGATGTGCAACGATAAAAATAAGGAGGAAATACGAATGTCTATTTCAAAAACGCGACAAATATTGGTAGATGTAGCACGCAAATTATTTGCTAAAAATGGTGTAGCCAATACAACGATGAACGACATTGCGATGACCTCTGGAAAAGGAAGACGGACGCTCTATACCTATTTTAGTAGTAAAGAAGAAGTATTTTATGCGGTCATCGAGTCGGAACTTGAACGATTGAGCGACAAGTTAGATGAGGTTGCTACTAAGAAGATAGCACCGCAAGACAAGATTATCGAACTGATTTATACGCATCTTAGCATGATTCGCGAAACAGTGGTGCGAAACGGCAACTTGCGAGCCGAGTTCTTTCGTAACATTTGGATGGTAGAAAAGGTAAGAAAAAAGTTCGACGCTGACGAAATAGACTTGTTTCGTAGAGTGTACTCGCAGGGAAGAGCAGATGGCGATTTCGATATTGATAATGTGAATTTGATTGCTGAAATTACACATTATTGTATTAAAGGACTTGAAGTTCCATTCATTTATGGACGTTTGGGGCATGGTCTTACCGAAGAGAGCAGCAAACCTTTGGTTGCAAAAATGGTTTATGGAGCTTTGGGAAAGAACAATTCTAAATAAACAACATCAATATTTTTTTGATATCATTCTATTAATTTTAATTATACACTTAAAAAATATGGGACTTTTAACAGGAAAGACAGCCATCGTTACTGGGGCTGCACGTGGCATAGGAAAAGCCATCGCTATGCGTTTTGCACAAGAAGGTGCGAATATTGCCTTTACCGATTTAGTTATTGACGACGAACATGGAGGTAAGGAGACAGAACGTGAATTATCTGCTTTGGGTGTCAAGGCAAAGGGCTATGCTGGCAATGCTGCAGATTTTAACAATACTGCCGAATTGGTAGCGCAAATAAAGGAGGATTTTGGTTCTGTTGATATATTGGTGAACAATGCTGGCATCACCAAAGATGGTCTGATGTTGCGCATGACCGAGGCACAATGGGACGCTGTTATCAACGTCAATCTAAAGAGTGCGTTCAATTTTATACACGCATGTGTACCTATTATGATGCGTCAACGTCAAGGGTCTATCATCAATATGGCATCGGTAGTAGGCGTACATGGTAACGCTGGACAAGCTAACTATGCTGCCTCTAAGGCTGGTATGATTGCTTTGGCTAAATCGGTAGGACAGGAAATGGGTCCCAAGGGAATACGTGCAAATGCCATTGCGCCAGGCTTCATCGATACAGCGATGACCCAGGCATTGCCCGACAATATTCGCAAAGAGTGGATTTCAAAGATTCCATTACGTCGTGGTGGAACGGTTGAAGACATTGCCAGTTGCGCCTTGTTCTTAGCCTCCGACCTTTCAAGCTACATCAGTGGCCAGGTTATTCAGATTGACGGGGGGATGAATATGTAACAGTTAGTTTTTGAGTTTTTGAGTTTTTAAGTTCTTGAGTTAAATGATTAGCTTTTTGAATAGGGTGATAAGCTTATTGAAAACCTAAGATATGCCTCAAACAGCTTGTCAAAATGAAAGCTAATTGATAAACTTAAAAACTTAAAGACGTTAGATATACCTCAAACAGCTTGTCAAAATGAAAGCTAATTGATAAACTTAAAAACTTAAAAACTCAGAAACTCATAAACTTAAAATCCATGCTCCCTCTTTACGAAGACAATCACATCATTATTGTCTCTAAACGTAGTGGCGAAATCGTCCAAGGTGACAAGACGGGCGACCTGCCGTTATCAGAGACCGTAAAACAGTACATCAAAGAGAAATACCAAAAACCAGGAAATGTTTTTCTGGGGGTGGTACATCGATTGGACCGTCCTGTTTGGGGACTTGTTGTCTTTGCCAAAACCTCTAAAGCACTCACACGACTGAATAAAATGTTTAGAGAGGGCGAAGTGCATAAAACCTATTGGGCGATTACCAAAGAGGCACCACCTGCAGAAGAAGGTGTGTTAACCGATTGGCTGGTGCGCAATGAGCGGCAGAACAAGAGCTATGTGCAATCGCAAGAGACACCAAATGCTAAAAAGGCGGTATTGAAATACAAAGTGATTGCTCATTCAGACCATTATCATTTGTTAGAAGTTCAATTAATGACGGGGCGGCATCATCAAATAAGATGCCAGTTGGCAAATATGGGATGTCCTATCAAAGGCGACCTTAAATATGGTGCCAAGCGAAGCAATCCCGATGGAAGCATTTGTTTGCTGGCTCGTAGTATTGCCTTTGTGCATCCCGTTTCAAAAGAGAATATTGTGGTTGAAGCACCTCTCCCACCCCAAGATCGTCTATGGGAGGCATTGGCATCAGCCGTTATTTGATGAATTATATATGAAAAAAATTGTGATAGCCATCGATGGGTTCTCATCGTGTGGCAAGAGTACGATGGCGAAAGATTTGGCTCGCCAGTTAGGTTATATATACGTAGACACTGGTGCGATGTATCGTGCCGTAACTCTCTACGCCCTGCGCCATCATTTGTTTTTAGAAAATGGTGCCGTGAATGAGCCTGAGTTACAACAGCACATGCCAAATATTCACATCTCATTCAAATTGAATCCTGCGACTTCAAAGCCCGACACTTACCTTAATGACGAAAGTGTAGAGCAAGAAATACGTTCTATGCGTGTGAGTGAACACGTCAGCAAGATAGCTGCTATCCCATTTGTCCGAACAGCCTTGGTTGCACAACAGCAACAAATGGGGAAAGATAAAGGTATTGTCATGGATGGTCGCGACATAGGAACCGTAGTCTTTCCTGATGCCGAACTGAAGATATTTGTCACAGCTTCTGCCGAAGTTCGTGCCCAACGTCGATTTGACGAGTTGCAACAAAAAGGAATGCCAGCGCAATACGATGACATTTTGAAGAATGTGCAAGAACGTGATTATATCGACTCGCATCGCCAAGTGTCCCCTCTTTGTAAGGCGAAAGATGCAATAGAGTTAGATAACAGTCATCTCACGATCCCCGAACAACAACAGTGGCTCGTTCAAAAAGTGAATGAAGTGCTCCAACAATCTTCTGAAATGGGATAACTGTTTTAACGGATTTTTCCAAAAACAAGCGTTATATATTGGTTTTCTTTCAAGGATTTTATTTCAAACAACCTATGACAAACAAAATTTTCTCTTTTAATTCCTCTTTTCGGCTTTTGCTTGCAGCGGTATGTCTCATGTTTGCTCTTCAGGTAAGTTCGCAACGTCGACACACCGATTATCAAGTGATAGAAAATGTTGTACTTTACCGTGGGACTCCTTTGCTGACCGCTGATCCCTATTCGTTTGTAGACTTAGGCTACGGCTATGCCAAGGATACTAACCATGTTTATTATCTTGGCGAGGTGTTGAAATATGTAGACCCTTATACGTTTAGGTTGAAACGAATGTCTCCTCATGACGGTTACCGTCCTTATGATTCGCCATTTTACCACTCACGTGGATATAAAATCATGTCGAATGTAGTATTATTCAATGGTCATAAAGTGTATGACGCCTCCGTAAATAGTTTCCGTGATTTGGGTGGCGGTTATGCCAAAGACGCTTTCAACGTATATTTTATGGGTGAAAAGATGTCTGGAGGCAGCACTCATTCTTTTCAGTATTTAGGAGATGGCTATGCCAAGGATTCTTTTGATGTTTATTTCTTAGGCCGTAAGGTTAACGGTGCCAGTGCTAACTCCTTTAGAATCGTAGGAGAGGGTTATGCCGAAGACACCTTTAACACGTTCTATCAAGGGCAGAAAATCAATTGAGAAGACGAGCAAACTTCTTTCCTCGGCAGTCCATAGGGCAAGGATTACATACGAAAGAACAAAGAAAAATCCTCAAGTATAAGGCTATCGAACAAATTTCCTACACTTCATCTTAACATCCTCTCAGTGGCGTATAGGCAGCAAGTGATTGTCCGTGTTTCCACCCTTGTGGGGATCGTATTTGATTCCAGGCAGAGCTTTAGTGCCTTGCTTGTTGGTAATGACAAACGTAAACATCCATTTATCAAGTCTAATACCGTCTGCGTCAGTGTTGGGCAACACCATCACCACCTTATTCCATCCCTTGTGCAGTTGCAAAATAAGCGGTGGTCTGGCAGTTAGGTTTTCGTTGCCCATGGGTGTTTCGTTAACTATACGTTTCCCTGCATGTGTCCAAAGTAGTGGTTGTAATTCTTTGTCGTTCCAGTATATCACCGACCCCTTTCTGTCCCACTTGCCATCTTCGGGTGCTACGTCTTGCTCTGATCTACTATAGTTTTGCAACTCTACCAATGCGCCTGCTGTTTGTCTTTTTGGTGAGTACACATACGTCCATACATAGGCTGTGTCGTTGGAGTTTTTATCGTCGTATATGGCTGGTACCGTTTTTCGCCAAGTGTGGTTCAGATAGATACCTGCCCCTGTTACCACCTGCTCATCAATGGGTTGGTTGTCCGATAGCGAGCTTGCTATTGCCCAGCGCACATTGGTTTGCCGCACATAGGGAATGGGCTCGTTCCTCAGACAATGGTGTTTATGAAAGAGAAACCGTGTCTCCCAATCGCTAAAGTCTTCCAACTCATCTCCTGTATTGGGCAGCATCGTTCCGCCTTGTTCTATGTATTGCTTGCCTCCGCCCTGCCATGCCCTTGATGCCGATGCGATGACACTGGCGTAAAAATTGTTATACTTCAAGATATTGCACTCGCCTTCTATCTTGTGATCATTCCATGTGGCACAAATCTCGCCAGCTACTTCTGGTGACCCTTTTTGCTGATAATAAATATTACTTTTGTAAATACCAACGATGTCAGCAAATACGTCGAAGTGGTTGATGTAGTTGTACCGACAGTCAATATTCGGGATGTTTGCAACCAGCCTTCCTGCGGTACTCCATAGTTGAACCATGTCGGCTTGTGCAAATCCTGCCTGATTGGGTATCCATACCATAGCATTCTTACCAAGCTTCCTCACCCAGTTGGTCATCGTCTGCAAAAAGTCTGGGTAGGTTATAGGTTGCTCGTCGCCACCTATATGAATATATGGAGCATGCGGGAAGCATTCTACGAGTTCTTTCAAGATGATTTTCAGTTCAGCCACCCCTTGGTCTGTTTGCATACTGTGTCCCATGGCACGTACAAAGGCTTCACTGTGTCCAGGCATATCAACCTCTGGAATAATCTTCACACCGTAACGCAACGCATAACTTTCTAAGTCGCGACACTGCTGTTGTGTATAATATTGTCCAGGAAAACGGGTCATAGCACTACTGGCAGTGAGTTGCGGAAAAGCCTTTACCTCAAATCTCCAAGCTTGGTTCTCCGTGAGATGCCAATGGAAAGTATTCACCTTGAAATGGGCGAGCAACCTTATTTGTTTCTTCAGCTCATCGATTGAGATGAACGATCTTCCCACGTCGTGCATGAATCCTCGTAGTTTGAAAGCAGGATAGTCGATAATATCAACCGCCTCAAGGCATGGCGTGGAGCTATAACCCTCTGCCAACATCTCGAGAGTCTGCGTCGCACGGATGACACCGACAGGCGACACCGCCTTTATTTCTATGGTGTTGGGGTGAATGGTCAGCCTGTATGCTTCGTTTTCATATCCCGCAAGTTGGTAGTCTTCGGTGCCTTCTATGCGGTCTGTCAGGTTCACCACCACTTTCGCGCGGGCGTTTTGCTTGATGGTGCACCCATGTTCAGTGAAGAATTCTTTTAGGATGAGGGTATTTGAACTGTCGCCTATCTGTATGGCACCTGACAGCCTGAACCCGTTGGTATTAAGTTTTTTCGCAAACTTGGCACGAGGCAAAAGGTCTTTGAGCTTGGCATCCATTGTATTGGATGTAATGACGAATGTAAGCAATAATAGAATGAAACGTTTCATCTGTACCTTTCTTTAATTCTAATGTAATCGTTTGAAAATGAGAGAGCTAATCAACTTAACATTTCTTGTGAAATTTATTTGAGTAGCTGGTCATTATACTTTACATTAGACTAAACATCAAGTAAATGACAGTAGAACTACTCAACCAATATACGGAAATTTGCAGAGTTGCTATCAAAAACTCATCTGCAAAATTAGGCAAAACTTTCGAGAATCTACTCTTGGAAATAATCTTCTATGTTGCTTTCCAAATAATTGGAAAATATTTGTAATTTATTAACTGTTCATTATCATTCACTTAGCGTGA
>NZ_QFFX01000055.1:0-18185 GCF_023522295.1 Prevotella sp. TCVGH
CTTTTAAGTTCTTTTGTCATATTATTTTACTTTTTATGAGGTTAATAATATGTCAAGCTATTTCAGTATAAGACAGGTTAATGGGGTTGGAGCAATGGGTGAATGGCTCTGTTTACGTGAGATGAAAAAAGCAGCTCATCAAGTTCTGTTTCTCTCTATTGTGACACATAAAAAAAAGTTCGACAACTTGGTGCTGTCGAACTCTTCTATGAAAATTAAAAGTAGTTTGTTATAGATAGACGCATCCATTAAAATTTGGATGGTGCAATTCTTCTTTTTATTCCTATTTTTGAATATTTGGTAGTTCAAGTCCATAACCCTTCTTCTTGTCTAAGGCTTTGAGCAAGAAGCCAAGTATCAGGGCAATGACGCCTAAGGAGACGAATACTAACATAGGAGCTGTATAGTTATACTTCAAAGGGTCGGTGACACCGGGGTTGGACGAGCGCAGTACCGAACCGATAATCATTGGGAAGGCATACAAGCCGATGTTCTGAATCCAGAAGATCAGTGCGTAAGCAGAGCCTATAAGTTTGTCATCGATGAGCTTTGGTACGGAGGGCCATAGGGCAGCAGGCACTAACGAGAAGGATATACCCAACAAGATAATGGCTGCATAGGTGATGATGACGCTCTGTGTGGCTGGTACCACAAATGCAAAGATGAGGTGACAGATAATCATGAGCATTGCTCCTAAAATCAACATCGTTGCTCCTTTTCCTTTGCGGTCAAGGAAATTGCCCAAGAATGGTGTCACTGCTGCTGCTCCCAATGGGAAGACAAAGAAAACAAGTCCTGCCTGTTCTGCACTAAACTGAAGGTTGCATTGCAGCATGTTTATAGCATACTTTTGGAAAGGGAAGATAGCTGAGTAGTATAATACGCAGAGTAAGGCTACAATCCAGAACATTTTGAGCGATAATATCTTGCCAATGTCAGAAACCTTGAATGGGTCGTCTTTCTCTTCTTCCACTCCTTGAGCGTCTAACTTCTTATCCATGAACCCATAAACAATGAAGCAAATCAAACCGATAATCAACAACAGCAGTTCGTAAGCCAAAGGACGTGACACGTTAATGGGTTTGATAGAAGCGATAGCAGGGGAGGCGATGACCACAACGGCAACTCCTACACGAGCAATTGCCATTTCAATACCCATTGCCAAAGCCATTTCTTTACCCTTAAACCATTTGACGATACCGCGCGAAACAGTGATACCTGCCATCTCGGCACCGCAACCAAAAATCATAAATCCAATGGCAGAAAGTTTTGCGGAGGCTGGCATTCCATCATAAAATGGGGTTATGTTCCAAGCTGCCAAAGGTAGATTGAGGTTGTTGTCAAACCAAACTTTGATACTACTGGCATCAAATCCTTCTGTCAGCGCATAATAATTGATGCTTGCACCTACCACCATCACTGTTCCAGAAAGGATTGCTGTAAAGCGTACCCCCATTTTATCGAGGATGATACCTGCAAAAATAAGGAAAAATACAAATACATTCAAGAAGGGTTCAGAACCCGCAAATCGACCGTATGCGATAGGGTCCCAACCGTGTTGTGTCTGTAAGAACTCCTGAAGAGGAGACAGGATGTCAACGAAAATGTAAGCAAAGAACATGGCGGATGCCAACAATACAAGTGCTGTCCAGCGCCATGCGGGCGAATCACTCAGTTTCTTTTGAAATGTTTCAACCATTGTTGTGTTTTTTTGAGTTTATGAGTTTTAAGTTGATAAGTTTTCTGTTGCTTTGTAAACGTGTTAGAGGACGTCTATTTCTTAAGCCAGCGGTCTAACCAGTTGAAGAAAGTACGCTGCCAAAGAATACCGTTTTGCGGTTTCAGTACCCAGTGATTCTCGTCAGGGAAGATGAGTAACTCGGCAGGAATGCCACGTAAACGAGCCGCATTGAAAGCGCCCATGCCCTGATTGGCATTGATACGATAGTCTTTTTCGCCATGGATGCAGAGGATAGGAGTATCCCATTGGTCTACAAACTTATGCGGACTGTTGTCGTAGGTGCGTTTGGCATTGGCTGTTTGGTCTTTATTCCAATAAGCATCTTCGTATTCCCAGTTAGAGAACCATGCCTCTTCGGTGTCGGTGTACATGCTTTCAAGATTGAAAGCACCATCGTGTGAGATGAAACACTTGAAGCGTTTGTTGTGATGACTGGCTAAGTAATAAACCGAGAATCCGCCAAATGAAGCACCCACAGCACCTAATCGGTCTTTGTCTACATAGGGGAGATGATTGGCAGCATCATCGATGGCTGATAAATAGTCTTTCATACACTGTCCTGTCCAATCGCCAGAAACCTCCGCATTCCAATCAGAACCGAAGCCGGGTAAGCCCCTACGGTTGGGTGCTACGATGATATAGCCATTGGCAGCCATGATTTGAAGATTCCAACGATAACTCCAGAATTGACTTACAGGACTTTGAGGACCGCCTTCGCAGAAGAGGAGAGTGGGGTATTTCTTATTGGCATCGAAGTGTGGAGGCAAGACAATCCAGCTCAAGAGGTCCTTGCCATCGCTGGTTTTGCTCCAGCGTTCTTCCACTTTTCCAATGGCTAACTGGTCAAAGATGTGTTTGTTTTCATCGGTCAGTTGTGTCACCTTTGCTTGTCTTTCTTTTTTCGAAGGACTCACAATGAATAAATCATCGGGGTGAGACATCGAATGCCGAGTGACTAATAACTGTTTGGTGTTGCCTAAGGTTTGTACACTTCCATAGTCGTATTGACCATCGGTGAGTTGTTTTACCTGTCCTTTCAGGTTGGTTTGGTACACGTGCGTCTTACCGTGCCATACACCAATGAAATAAAGGGTTGTGTTGTCGTTTCCCCAGCAATAAGCATCTACATTGCTGTCAAAACTTTCCGTCACATATTGTTTAACGCCTTTCTTTAAGTCGTAGATACACAAACGGTTGCGATCGCTTTCATAACCGTTTTGTTTCATGCTCTGCCAAGCAATGTATTTGCCGTCGGCAGAGAAAGAAGGATTGGTGTCATAGCCCACATTCATATCGCCCTGTTGATGATTAACAGCTTGATTTTTCATTGATTTTGTTGCATCAATGGCAGGTTCCTGATATCCTTCGGGCTTGCAAAGATTGCGAGTCTTGCCCGTAGTGATGTCATACAGGTAAATATCTGTGTCGGTAGAGATGGCATATTGCACGCCTTCTTTTTTACGACAGGTATAAGCTATCTGTTTTGAGTCAGGACTCCAAGCCAACTGTTCTACACCACCGAAGGGCGCAGTAGGACATTCGAAAGGCTCATCTTGTAAGATATCTTTGCCCTCATCAACGCCACTTTCGGTCACATTAGCAACAAATGGGTGTGCAATGCTTTCCACATAGTGGTCCCAGTGGCGATAGTTCATATCCGTAGCCAAGCGACCCGTTGCCAATGGCAGGTCGGCAGGATTGGCTTTAATGGTTCCGTGATAAGGAAGAGACTTTATCAAAATCACCTTTTTTTCATCGGGTGAGAACTTAAATCCTTCAATATCAATAGTGCTATTCGTTAATTTTTGTCGATTCGAGCCATCAGGATTCATGGTCCATAGCTGTCCACCTGTGAGGAAAGCTATCTTTTTGCCTTGTTGAATCCACACCGCATCGGTTTCGCTTTTACTGCCAGTCGTGAGTTGAGTTTTATGACTTCCCTTGACATCTGTCACGAAAAGCATCTGTTGGCTGTTGTTGTTTTTTACGCTGTAATAGCCCACTTGATAGACTACTTGGTTGCCGTCGGGCGAGGAGGATGCGCCTCCCATTCGTCCCATTGCCCACAATGCCTCCGGTGTCATGAGGTCATTAGTTGCCTTGAAGGCGGCATTTTGTTCTTTCGCTGTTTTCACTGTGCTTTGTGCTTTAGCAAAACTGCCGCCTATCATCAAAGCGACAGTTGCCATAAGGAGTGTTTTTTTGTTCATACTATATTAGAGTTTACGTTTCTTTCTTTCCAATTCTTCGCGTTTGCGCTGCATTTCTTGCTGTTGCTCTTGCATCGCTTGCAAACGTGCAGCAAGCCCACTTAACTTCTTTGGATTAGCTTTGTTCTCTTCGTAGCGTGCTTCCAAAATTTGAAGTAGTTTCGCATCGTTAGTCGTTTTACGCAAGGTCCACATAATGGCAGCACTAAAGAAGAGCGATACGAAATAGTAGAAGTTTAATCCTGCTGAATAGTCATTGAACATAAAGAAGAACATCACGGGCATGAGATACATCATCCATTGCATCATCTTCATCTGCTCAGCCTGCTGACCTACCATTTGATCTCGCTGTTGGCGCATGGTCATCCAACTGTAAAGAACGTTGGCAATACAGAAGAGGATACAGGTCAGTGAGAGATGATCGCCTATCAACCAAATGTTTTTGTTCCATTGAATAATTGGGTCGTAGGTACTTAAATCGTTAATCCACAAGAAACTTTCGCCTCGAAGTTGGATAGCATTTGGCACAAAGTTAAACATGGCAATCCAAATAGGCATCTGAATGAGCATAGGGAGACAGCCAGAAAGGGGACTGACCCCATATTTAGAATATTCTGCCATCATCGCTTGTTGCTTCTGCATCTGGTCTTCAGGCTTGTTATATTGTGCCGTTGCAGCCTCGAGTTTCGGTTTTAACACGCGCATCTTGGCAGAACTCATATAACTCTTCTTGACCATTGGGAAAGTAATGAGCTTTAACAAAAGCGTAATCAGAATGAGTACCACACCCATGGGGAACCACTTGGAAAGCCAATCAAATACATAAATGGTAAACCAACGGTTGATAATGCGGAACAAAGGCCAGCCTAAGTAAACCAATCTCTGTAACTCAAGGTCTTTATTAAATGTACTTTCTTTTTCAATACGATTGAGCAAACGGAAGTCATTAGGTCCGAAATAGAATTCAAACTCAGATGCTTTCTGTCCTGTTGGGTCAAAGAAAGTTTGCATTTTTGCCTGATATGCCTTTAGATATCCACTGCCTTTCTCCTGTGGCACACTGGTCATCAGTGCCTCTTCGTTAAAGTCATGCTTGGCAATCATGACAGCTGAGAAGAATTGGTTCTTGAAAGCGACCCAATCTATCTTGTCATCAATCTTTTTGTCTATCTCTTCTGAAGTCTCACTCAGCTTCTTAGTTCCCCCCTTCACCTTGTGATAAGTGAGGGTAGCGTAGCGATTTTCGAAGGTAAATCCTTTTTCTTGTTGTCGGCATTTGTCTGTCCAATCAACATTCATGGATTTTGTGTTCGGTGCAAACAAGCCGTTCATGCCATTCACTTTCATGGACATGTGCAAAAGATAATCTGCACCCAAGCGATATTGTATCACGAGCGATTTGCCTTGTCCTGCCTCGGCTGTCAGCGTAAGGGTAGAGTCTGTTTGTGCGGAAGGACTGAAATAGAGGTCTTGCGTTGCAATGTTTGCCTCTTTCGTCGACATGATGAAGTTTAGTTTTTGAACCTTATCGTCGAACAAAACAACGTCAGGATTGTCCTCTCTATCCTTAAAGTTTTTGATGATTGCCTTGCTTACGGTTCCTCCTTTTGTGTTGACAGACAATTCAAGGTGTTCGTTTTTCAAGACAACCTCTTGTGCTTGACCCTCCAAGGCAGCATGAAATAAAGCGGTGGTGTCCGCCTTTTGTTTGGCTTTTAAGTCAGCTATTTCTTTGGCGTGTGCTTGTTGTTTAGCGAGTTCGGCTTGGTGTTGAGTGACTGCAGCAATGGAGTCTTGCTGCATCTTCTTTGCTTGCTCTTCTGCAGAGGGTTGAGACCACCAACTAAAACCTATTAACAAGAGTCCCATAAGAACGAGACCCGTCATCGTATTTTTATCCATTTCTAATTATTTCTTCTGATTTTCAATTGCTGATTTTATGAAATCAACAAATAAGGGGTGTGGGTTAAGAACCGTACTTTGATACTCTGGGTGGAATTGTGTGCCAATATACCACTTCAAACTCGGTATTTCTACAATCTCAACTAAATCACTTTCAGGGTTTTTACCCACGCACATCATTCCCGCTTTCTCGTATTCTTTTAAGAAAGAGTTGTTGAATTCAAAACGGTGTCGATGTCTCTCTTGAATATATTCCTGTTTATAAATATTGAAGACGTGCGAACCTTGTTTGAGCACACATTCGTATGACCCCAATCGCATGGTACCTCCCATGTTGGTGATATTCTTTTGCTCTTCCATGATGTCAATGACATTGTGTTCTGTCTTCTCATCCATTTCACGGCTGTTGGCATCGGGATAACCCAATACATTGCGTGCAAAC
Source organism: Prevotella sp. TCVGH (assembly GCF_023522295.1). NCBI lineage: Bacteria > Pseudomonadati > Bacteroidota > Bacteroidia > Bacteroidales > Prevotellaceae > Prevotella > Prevotella sp. TCVGH. The sequence goes on from NZ_QFFX01000055.1 coordinate 6,296, forward strand.
TCTATCACCATCATCTGCATACCCAAGCAAATGCCAAAGGTGGGAATGTCGTGTGTCCTCGTATAGTGAGCCGCAATGATTTTCCCTTCAATGCCGCGTTGCCCAAATCCCGGACATATCACAATGCCGTCTTGTCCTTTAAGCATTTCTGCAACATTGTTCTCGTTAATCTTTTCCGAGTTGATAAACGTCAGTATCGTCTTGTGGTCGTTATAGGTTCCAGCTTGCGACAAGCTCTCTCGGATGCTTTTATAGGCGTCTTGTAAATCGTACTTGCCTACCAATCCGATATGAACCTCTTTCTTTGCCTTGTTCCTTCGTTCCAAAAAGCTCTTCCAAGGACCCAAAGTTGGCGTCTCTTTTACTGCTATTCCCATCTTTTTCAAGATAGCCACGTCCAACTTTTGGTTTTGCATATTGACGGGAACTTCGTAGATACTCGGCAGGTCTTCACTCTGAATGACGCAATCGAAATCGACATTACAGAAAGATGCCACCTTGTGTAACACATCATCTTTCAGATGTTTCTCCGTACGAAGTACTAAAATATCCGGTTGAATACCTATGCTTTGGAGTTCCTTGACACTATGTTGCGTTGGCTTGGTCTTCAGTTCTCCAGCGGCTTTCAAATAAGGTACATAAGTAAGGTGTACACTCAAAGCATTTTTACCCAATTCCCATTTCAATTGGCGAATGGCTTCTAAGAACGGTGTAGACTCAATATCGCCCACCGTACCACCGATTTCGGTAATGACGAAATCGTAATGGAACTTCTGTCCCATGAGTTTCACGTTGCGCTTAATCTCGTCAGTGATATGAGGAACTACTTGAATGGTTTTGCCTAAATAGTCGCCACGGCGTTCTTTATCAATAACTGCTTTGTAAATTCTGCCTGTTGTCAGCGAGTTTGCTTTTGTTGTTTTTATCCCTGTAAACCGTTCGTAGTGTCCTAAGTCTAAGTCGGTTTCCATACCATCCGTTGTTACATAGCATTCTCCATGCTCGTAAGGGTTTAATGTTCCCGGGTCAATATTGATGTAAGGATCAAATTTTTGAATGGTAATATTGTAACCTCTTGCTTGTAAAAGCTTTCCAATAGATGATGAAATAATCCCTTTTCCTAATGATGAGACCACACCACCTGTAACGAATATATACTTTGTTTCAGCCACGATACGTTGTTTTATTTGTGATATGACATAAAAATACAAGGTGCAAAGTTAGTATAAAATTGCGAAACATACAAGCAACTTTCATTTTTTATTATTACCTTTGCATGCATCAAAAACGAATATGAAAATGAAACTTATCAGCACATTCATGATGATCATGATACCGATGGTTTTATCTGCCAACGAACCAGTTGGTCGTAAGGTGATAAAACATCCGTCAGACACCACCACCGCCTTTGTGAAAGCTTATACTGATTCTTTGCATCATTATCAACAGCAGCTCGATTCCTTGCAACGTATCAATGCGCTTTTGTATCATCGACTCGCACAAGAGAATGGTAAATATGCTCGATTGTTTCTCCCTACCACTTTTTATCACCAGATAAGTCAACATCAGTTTAGTTTATCAAAAGACTCGCTGACCTCTTCTATGTTCAATGAGGCTTTGGAGAATGCGTTGCTCCATATCTACCTGAAGCGGCCGGATTTGGTCACCAAGACGCAAACACAGCTAAAAGCGGAAGGGAAAGTGTCTACCAGTCAAGAAACGACGCTTAAAAATAAAACCGCTATTGTTGAAAAGGTGGCTCCTTTACCTACGGAGGAAGTGTATGTACCTGTAGATTTGGTGATAAAGAAACCTAACTTTTGGAGCTTTTCGGGCGATGGCTATTTGCAGTTCTTGCAAAACTACGTATCGGGCAACTGGTATAAGGGAGGCGAGAGCAACTATTCCATGCTCGGCAATGTGACCCTCAATCTTGGCTATAACAATAAGAAAAAGGTAAAGTGGGACAACAAGTTAGAGATGAAATTGGGTTTCCAAACCTCTGAAAGTGATACGTTGCACACGCTAAAGACGCATACCGATGATATTCGATACACCAGTAACTTTGGGTTGCAGGCAACTAAAAATTGGTATTATTCTTTACAGATGATAGCCAATACACAGTTCATGCGAGGCTATCGCAACAACGATGAAAAGGTTTATTCTGATTTCCTATCCCCTTTGAATATTGATGTTGCGGTCGGTATGCGATATAACTTCGACTGGTTGAAGGGACGTTTGAAGGGTAGTGTGAACCTCTCGCCCTTGGCTTATCATTATCGTTATGTGGCTCGTGAGCATTTGGTGACGCGCTTTGGTATTGAAAAAGGCAAGCACCATGTGGATGATTACGGTTCCAGTATGAACATTGATTTCAACTGGATGTTTTCAGAAATGGTGCGATGGCGTTCACGCCTGTACGGTTACACCTCGTATAAGCGCTCTGAAATAGAATGGGAAAATACATTCACCTTCCAGTTTACCAAGTATTTATCTGCCAACTTGTATGTCTATCCACGCTTTGATGATAGTCGCAAGCGCGATGACACAAACGGATATTTCATGTATAAAGAGTATTTGTCGATTGGTTTGTCTCATTCGTTCTAATGAGTTCCAACCACGATACTCCCTCATTCGTTGCTTTGATTGCGACAAGAAGGCTCCTTCAATGAAGGAGCTATTTTTTTTATTTTCTTGCTATTTTGGGTAAGAGCTTTAGATGTTTTTGTCCTATTATTTTACTAAAAAACGACCATCTAAAATCTTCAAAATTGAAAATTTTAATAGGCAAACGACCTGCAAAAATGCACTGATTTGAACAAAATAAACGCCTTTTCTGGCTGAAGCATTGATTTAACGTTCTTGGAAACATACATTAGCGGTGTTATTTACATGACTTAAGAGCATTAAAACATGCAAATAGCAGGCTTATCTTAATGCTTTAGTCGCAAAGAAATGGTAAAAATGGGAAAGAACTGAAGCTCTTTAGGTGTAATGTGTTTAATCACAATGGATTATGGAAGTCGCTCATTTCCGGCGTATTTGCGACCCACTTTGCCGTTGGATGATTTCACGCGAGTTATGAGAGGCACTTTGTAAAGAAAATTCAGCATTTATTTTTATTCCATCAAGCGTGCCGCTAATTTTGCAAACGTTGCGTTTTGGGGTGTGTTTTTCGTTGTACAAATACAATTCTTCCATGAAAGAGCCGTGCGCAAAACATCAAATGTCGATAAAAATGCCGACAATTCATGGAATTATCATTAACTTTGCAGATATGATAGCTTACACAGAAAAACGATAAAAGCGATGATAAATTACGATTTAAGCAAAATTAAGGCGATTATATTTGATGTAGACGGTGTGTTGTCGAAGTCTACTATCACGCTGGATAGCGATGGAGAACCCTTGCGAACCATCAATATCAAAGACGGTTATGCCATTCAGCTTGCGCAAAAAAGAGGTCTGCGGATAGCCATTTTGACAGGTGGAAATACGCCTGCTGTGCGTCTGCGCTATGAGAGTCTCGGGTTGGAAGATATTTATATGGGCTGTAGCGTTAAAATTAAGCATTATCAGGATTTTATCGAGAAATACGGACTCACCGATGAAGAAGTGATATTTGTCGGCGACGACATACCAGATTATGAGGTCATGAAGCAATGTGGTTGTCCCTGTTGTCCTGCTGATGCCGTTGCTGAAATTAAGGTACTGTCCACTTATGTGAGTCATTATCGGGGTGGTGAAGGCTGTGGTAGAGACATCATTGAGCAAGTGTTAAGAGTGAAGAAATTATGGTTAAACGACCAAACGGCATTCGGTTGGTAACACGGCGCATCAAGAAAAAATAGGAAAAACAAACAGAAAGATATGACGAACTATCATCTTATTCTTGCTTCTAACTCACCACGTAGAAAGGAACTGTTAGAAGGATTAGATTTACCTTTTACGGTGAAGGTAAAAAACTATGTCCCTGAAGATTATCCGAAAGATTTGCCAGTTGCTCAAGTGCCACAATTCATTGCGAAAGAAAAGGCGAGTGCCTATGACGTTTGTCATGGAGAATTGTTGCTCACAGCCGATACTGTCGTTGTTGTTGGGCAGGAAGTGTTGGGCAAACCCGTTGATGAATCGGATGCGAGGCGCATGCTCCGGCTGTTGAGTGGGCGCACCCATCAGGTGATAACAGGCGTTTGTCTAACAACAACTTCCCAACAGAAGGCGTTTAGTGTCAGTACAAATGTTACTTTTAAGGAGCTTTCGGACGACGAGATAAATTATTATATTTCAAAATATCAACCTTTTGACAAGGCTGGTGCATACGGCATACAAGAATGGATAGGGTATGTGGGGGTGACAAAACTTGAAGGCAGTTATTATAATGTCATGGGACTCCCTGTACAACGAATTTATGAAGAAATGCAAACCATGTGACATTTTCGTGCTACAAAAGGCTTTAAGTAAGACTCAATGAATTATTAGTATCTTTTATGAATAATAAACAATCGTTTGTCTGATAACGCTTTCGTCTCTATCTTTCATTGTTGTTTTATTTTTAACGATAGTAGTTCTTTAGTTCTTGTAATGCCAATGCTTACCTATTTCTCTAAGTTCTTCATTTACTTAATGATGTATTAGTTTCGACGGATATGATAATAAAACTCACAAATTGTGCAAAAAATCATTGTAAATAGTGAAAACTTATAGAATTTTTGTGATAAAACTTGTGAAAATTAAAAAACATACCTATATTTGCAAGTAAAGAGAATAACATTAATAAATCACGAATTGTATGGCAAAGTATAACATCACTGAGAAAAAAGAGAAAGAGGCTGCCTACCGTTCGCTCGTTAGTCCCCAGTTGATGGACGAACTGAAGGAAAAAATCTTAGACATTATCCTTATTCAGAAGAAGTATAAAGATAAGAATTATTCAGCGAAAAAGTTAGCCGATGAGCTTGGTACCAACACACGATACATTTCAGCGGCTGTCAATGTTCGTTTTCACATGAATTATACTTCCTTTGTGAATAAGTTTCGTATCGAAGAGGCGATGGCATTACTCGCAGATAAACGCTATCAAGATTTGAACATGCAAGAAATCTCTGATGTGGTAGGATTTGCGAATAGACAGTCGTTTTATTCCGCATTTTATAAACTAAATAACTGTACTCCTCGTGAATACAGGATTGAACATTTAGGAGCACAGCCTCAAGAGCCTGTTGCGCCAAAGAAAAGAGGACGCAAACCGAAATCTAAGAAAAAATAATTTCATTATTTTGCATTTATAGTGATTCAACATTTTAATTATTCGGACGAGCGATTTGCTGATTTGCAAATGCTTCGTTATCGATTAAAAGGCTTTGAGACACTTAGCCTTCAACAAAAAATATATATCTACTATCTATCTAAAGCCGCACAAGCTGGTCGGGATATTACTACCGATCAGTTTGGAAAATATAATCTCAAGATACGAAAAGTCTTAGAGCTGATTTATGCGCAGCACACTAATGCTATCAACAATCCTGAGTTCCAAGCTTTAGAAGTCTATCTCAAACGGATATGGTTCTCTAATGGTATCTATCATCATTACGGTTGTGAAAAGTTACAACCCGGCTTTTCGCCTTCTTTCTTTAAGTCGTTGTTATTGACTATTCCACCGTCGCAATTGCCGTTGGAGGCAGGTCAGTCGGTTGAAATGCTGTATGATGAATTGTATCCTGTACTCTTTGACCCCAACTACTTACCCAAGCGAGTCAACAAAACTGATGGTGACGATTTGGTGCTCACATCTGCTTGTAACTTCTATGACAACGTGACGCAGGCTGAAGTGGAGTCCTATTATCAGCGAATGAGGCGTACTCATGACGAAGAACCTATCTCTTATGGATTAAATTCCAAGGTTGTTAAAGATGAAAATGGAAGGGTACAGGAAGTTAAATGGACCTCAAGAGGACTCTATGGGAAAGCCATTCAGCGTATTATCATGTGGTTAGAGAAGGCGATGCCCTATGCAGAAAACGACCAGCAAAAGCATGTTTTGGAGCTTCTTATTACTTACTATCATACGGGAGAGTTAAAGCTATTTGACAAATTTTCGATAGAATGGTTGAAAGAACAAGATGGGCAGGTAGATTTTATCAATGGCTTTATTGAAGTGTATGGTGACCCTTTAGGTTTGAAAGGGTCGTGGGAAGGCTTCGTTTCATACAAAGATGAGGAAGCCACTCAGCGCACAAAGCTCATCAGTCAGCATGCACAGTGGTTTGAAAATCATTCGCCAGTAGACCAAAGATTTAAGAAACAAGAAGTAAGAGGTGTGACAGCGCATGTTGTTTGTGCAGCTATGTTGGGCGGTGATGAATACCCAGCATCGGCAATTGGTATCAACTTGCCAAATGCAGAATGGATACGCGCACGATATGGTTCGAAAAGTGTCACGATAGGCAATCTCACCGAGGCTTACAATGAGGTGGCACGAGGCAATGGGTTGCATGAAGAATTTGTCGTGGATGATGAAGTTCTGCGTCAAATCAACCTGTATGGAAACCTCTGTGACAATCTTCATACCGACCTTCATGAATGTGTGGGTCATGGAAGTGGGCAACTGTTGCCGGGCGTTAGTGGTGATGCGTTAAGGGCATATGGTGATACGATTGAAGAAGCTCGAGCAGACTTGTTTGCTTTGTACTATATGGCGGATGAAAAATTGGTGGAGCTTGGACTGCTTCCTGACACGACAGCCTATCACGCACAATATTACACGTACCTGATGAACGGTCTGATGACGCAGCTTGTGCGCATTCAGTTGGGGCATAAAATAGAGGAGGCTCACATGAGAAATCGTGCGCTCATCGCCCATTGGGTGTTGGCACATGCGGGTGATGCCGTAGAAATTGTTGAGCGTTCTGTAGCAGGTACTAACGAAGTAAAGCACTATGTTCAAGTCAACGACTATTCCAAATTGAGAAATCTCTTTGGAGAATTGTTGGCTGAAATTCAACGTATCAAGAGTGAGGGTGATTTTGAAGCGGCACGCAATATGGTGGAAACCTATGCTGTCAACATTGATTCGGTATTACACGAAGAGGTGTTGAAACGATACCGCCAATTAGATATCGCCCCATATAAAGGTTTTATTAATCCGTGGATGAAGCCAAAATTAGATAATCAAGGAAATATTGTCGATATTGAGCTTGATTATACCGAGTCGTATGCGCATCAAATGATGAGATATTCTAAAGAGTCAGCTGCCGATGAATCATGATATAAATGAAACAGTGAAAGAAATCAAGCGTTCGTTTCGCTTGTTAATGAATGGTGTTGCCTCGCAATCTATGCGTGAGAAGGGTGCTTCTTACTTCGTGAACTGGGGTTGTTCGTTAGGCGATTTATCCCAAATGGCAAAGCGATATGGCAAAAACTACCATTTAGCGATTGCCTTATGGAAAGAAAACATCCGTGAATGTAAAATTTTAGCCACGTTGATAATGCCGCCAGAGCAATTGGATGCCGACATCGTTGATATTTGGGTAGCGGACATCCACACGCAAGATTTAGCCGAAATAGCATCGTTCAATCTCTTTCAATATTTGCCTTATGCTTCCGTTCTTGCCTACCAATGGATGGCGACAGATGATAAGATAAAGCAAATTTGTGCTTATCAGATCTTGTCACGACTGTTTATGAGGGGAGTAGTGCCTAACGATCGAGGCATTAACGAGTTCTTAGATCAAAGTAGTGTCGCTTTGCAGCACGAAGATGTGGGCGTTCGACATGCCGCGATGAATTGCATTGTGCGGTTTTGTGCATTGGGAGACGAGTACCATCAAATCGCAACGAAGGCACTTCAAATGGAGATTTAAGATTTATACTTGCATGCTGATACTTTTTTCCAAAGAAAAGTTGTAACTTTGTGGTGTTATATAGCTCAATATGAAAAAAGATATCAGAAATGCCGTTAGGCAACATCTGGATGATTATCTTATCATAAACAATCTCCGAAAGACATCTGAGAGATATGCAATTCTTGACGCTGTGCTTAGCTTAAAAGGGCATTTCTCGTTGGATGAGCTGAATGATTATCTCTTAGAAAAAAGCTTCAGGGTGAGTAGAGCGACGCTATATAACAATTTACGGCTCTTTCAAAAGTTACGATTCGTCGTTTGTCATCGTCTTTCTAATGGTACAAAGTACGAGTCATGCTGTGACAGTAAAGACCATTGTCATCAGATTTGCACCATATGTGGTAAGGTGACGGAGATTAACAGCGCAGAATTGAGAGACACCGTGGAGGAGATGAAGCTCAAAAGGTTCAAAAAAGACGCTTATACATTATATATATATGGGGTGTGTAGTTCGTGTCAAGCAAAGATTACACGCCGCAAATCCAACAGAAAGAAATTAAAACCATAAAATCATGAATACAGGTAAAGTAGATGTGCTCCTCGGACTACAATGGGGAGATGAAGGCAAAGGGAAGGTCGTTGATGTGCTGACACCCAAATACGACGTCATTGCAAGATTTCAAGGTGGACCCAATGCAGGGCATACCCTCGAATTTGAAAACCAGAAATATGTGTTACGAAGCATCCCCTCTGGTATCTTTCAAGGTGGAAAGCTGAACATCATTGGCAATGGGGTTGTGCTTGCGCCCGACCTCTTTATGAAAGAAGCCCAAGAACTTGAAAAGAGTGGACACGAATTGAAAAGCCGTATTCACATCTCGAAGAAAGCACATTTAATCATGCCTACTCATAGAATTTTGGATCAGGCATACGAGGCAGCACGAGGCAAGGGAAAGGTTGGAACGACAGGGAAGGGGATTGGTCCCACTTATACCGACAAGACTTCTCGCAACGGTCTACGTGTAGGAGATATCTTAGACCGTTTTGACGAAAAATATCAGGCGCACAAGGAGCGTCATCTCAAGATGCTGAAAGCACTCAACTATTCTGATTTTGATATTACTGAAACAGAAAAGGAGTGGATGGAGGGCGTTGAATACCTCAAACAATTCAAGTTAGTGGATAGTGAACATGAAATCAATCGTCTGCTTCGACAGCAAAAGACCATCTTGTGTGAAGGAGCGCAAGGCACGATGCTTGATGTTGATTTTGGTAGTTATCCTTTCGTCACCTCCTCTAATACAATATGTGCAGGTGCTTGTATCGGACTCGGTTTGGGTCCTCGCATGATAGGAAATGTCTATGGCATCATGAAAGCGTATTGTACACGTGTAGGTTCTGGTCCTTTCCCCACAGAACTCTTTGACGAAACAGGCAAGCAACTTCGTGACTTAGGTCATGAGTATGGGGCTGTGACAGGGCGTGAGCGTCGTTGTGGATGGGTAGATTTAATCCAACTGCGTTATTCTGTGATGGTTAATGGGGTGACTCATCTCATTTTAATGAAGAGCGATGTCCTTGATGCAATGAAGACTATAAAAGCATGTGTAGGCTACGAGTTGCCCGATGGCACTACTACGAAGGAGCTTCCTTTTGACTTGGAGGGCGTGGAGCCTATTTACCAAGAGTTGGAAGGGTGGCAAACGGATATGACAAAGATGACTTCTGAGGACGAATTCCCTGCTGCTTTCAAGAAATATTTGCAGTTCATAGAGGAGTTCCTTGAAACTCCTATAAAGATTGTGTCTATAGGGCCAGACCGCGCACAAACGGTGATTAGAAAATAATGTGAAGGAAATAGCAATGGCAAACAAACCAAGTATTGTAAAAGGAACACGCGACTTCTCTCCAGCGGAGATGTCTAAAAGAAATTATATCTTTAACACTATCAAAGAGGTCTATGCTCTTTACGGTTACCAACAGATAGAAACACCGTCGTTAGAAACGCTTCAGACCCTCATGGGGAAATATGGAGAAGAGGGCGATAAACTTTTATTCAAAGTATTGAACTCTGGAGATTTCTTAAATAAGGTAAGCGATGAGGAACTTCAAGAGCGCAATGTTTTGAAATTAGCTTCCAAGATTTGCGAAAAAGGTCTTCGTTACGACTTAACCGTACCTTTTGCTCGTTATGTGGTGATGCATCATGATGAAATACAATTCCCATTCAAGCGTTACCAAATACAACCAGTATGGCGTGCTGACCGACCGCAAAAAGGGCGTTATCGTGAATTTTATCAATGCGATGCCGATGTGGTTGGCTCTGATTCTCTATTGAATGAGGTGGAGCTGATGCAGATAGTTGATGAAGTGTTTACACGATTTGGCGTACGCGTGTTGCTAAAAATCAACAATAGGAAGATTTTGACAGGCATTGCAGAAGTGATAGGTGCTGCAGAAAAGATAGTAGATATCACTGTTGCAATTGACAAGTTGGATAAAATCGGACTGGAAGGTGTGAACCAAGAATTGGCGAATGCCGGAATTGACGCCGATGCCATTGAGAAGTTACAGCCTATCATTTCATTGCAAGGAACCAATGAAGAAAAACTTAAGACCATTGGCGAGGTACTGAAAGACAGTGATATAGGGTTGAAAGGTGTCGAAGAGGTTTCTTATATCTTAAAGGTATTGAAGTCGGTAGGGCTGCATCATGAAATAGAACTTGATTTAACTTTGGCTCGTGGGCTCAACTACTATACAGGAGCAATCTTCGAAGTAAAAGCCTTGGATGTAGAGATTGGTAGCATCACAGGTGGAGGTCGATATGATAATCTTACGGGTATCTTCGGCAAGCCCGGATTGAGCGGCGTCGGTATCTCTTTCGGAGCCGACCGCATCTATGATGTCCTTCATGCGCTCAACCTTTATCCCAAAGAAACCATCGGTAGCACTCAGTTGCTGTTTATCAACTTTGGTGACCAAGAAACGGCTTACTGTCTACCATTGGTGAATGAGGCTCGTCGACAAGGAGTGTGCACAGAGCTTTTCCCAGATGCTGTGAAAATGAAGAAGCAGATGAGTTATGCCAATGCTCATGAAATACCCTATGTGGCTTTAGCAGGTGAGAATGAAATGAAAGAAAATAAGATTACGCTCAAGGATATGCGTTCTGGGGAGCAGAAGTTATTGTCTAAAGATGATTTAATTCCGTTCCTTTTAGAGCAAAAATAACACAATTTTTCGGTTAAAAAGATAAATTTTATGATCCAACATCAGTTTTCTTTGTTGGTTATGAGAGAAATTATCATAAATTTTGTACATTTGCAAGCAATACAAAAAGAATAAAATATGATATTAGATAATCAAGCTTACAACAGACTTATTGATGCGGGAATTCACCCATCGGCTCAACGTATCGCTATTATGGAGTATCTTTTGACAAATTTCACGCACCCAACGGTGGATGAAATCTATAAAAATCTCTGTCCAAAAATCCCTACATTGAGTAAAACAACGGTGTATAACACATTGCGTTTGTTTGCAGAACATCATGCTGCACAGATGATTACCATTGACGATCATCGTGTTTGCTATGACGGAAAGATGGAGCCTCATGTACATTTTTTCTGCAATAAATGTGGAAAGATTATTGACTTGCCAAACGAGGCAGCTCCCCAACTGGCAGAAAAACGTAACATTGACGGTCACATCGTGGACGAGATGCAACTCTATTATAAAGGAGTTTGCAACGAATGTGTTAATGCAGAGCTGGAAAAATCACAGAATTGATTTTTATTACTGAAAAGACTTACCCTTTCACATCTTTAATATTTCAAAATAAGCCCATTGAGTTAGCTGTTTTAACTCAATGGGTTTGTGCTATTATCTCCATGGGTTAATGCCCTTATCTCCATGGGTTAACGTCCTTATCTCCATGAGTTAATGCCCTTATCTCCATGAGTTTGTACTTTCCTAAAATCACTTGACAGTCTTTATTCACTTTTCCTAATTTACTTGTCAAATTTTTTCATTCATTCTAA
>NZ_QFFX01000056.1:0-18129 GCF_023522295.1 Prevotella sp. TCVGH
GTGTCTAATTCTCTCAAATAAGGGGAGAATATGAGATGAAATAGAGCATATACAGCCTAAAAATCAAAAATATAGACAGGAGGTGAACCAATAGTGCTCAAAAACAAGAATGATAGAGAATGGGGTAAGGTTTTGCAGAGGTCTCAAGAAGCTTTTTCTAATGACCGATTTGGGATAAAGGAACTGAAGAATGATTTCTCCATTGATGATTTTGTCACACATAACTTCTGGGCAACAGAGGCATGCGGGAGTTTCATTGTAATGGCATATAACTTTATGTCGTTGTTTAGACATGCGCTGATTAATTCCAACAAGAAGAAATTTCTGAAGACAATTCGGTACGAATTGCTATCAACGCCAGCCTACTTGGGGAGAACAAAAGACAAGCATATCCTATATTTGGCCAGATCACTAAAAACACGACAATCATTCTTGTCCATATGGAAAAAATTAAAGGATTTCTCTTTGCCGTACGACACAGAGAAATCCTAATGACCGATTTGGGTTAAATTAGGATAGAGAATGCGACTAACTCAATATAGGCAGTGTTGCTTTTAGTTATTTACTGATTAAAGTACTTATAAAAGATTTAACAGAACCCTAATATGCTATTACATTTTGCAGAGCTTGAATCTGCTCCTATTTCTTTCCTCCTACATTCATCTTATAAATAGCATGTAGCATGATATAGTGGGGAATGGTGTTATAGCGTATCTCACTCTTTCCTTGTCCGTTGACCTGGTAGTCTACGCTCTTGAGTTGGTGAAAGAGGTCGAATGCTTCTAGTTTGAGGGAAAATTTGCCTTTCATGAAACTTTGACTCACATACGCGTTGCACATCAAGTTGTTGGTATTAATCTGCTCATCGGCATAGCCCCGGCGTTTGAACATCTTAAGGTCCATACCAGTCTCAAATCCCGATTTGTGACTGTACGATCCAATGAAACCATATTCGTAGTCGTAGGTGTTGATCGTGGTAAAGTTTTGGCGACTGCTGTTGACGTTTCGCCACGAGAGCTGTCCCATCAAACTCAAACTTAAGGTTTCTTTTTGGTACTTCACCTCCAGGGATTGTCGGGTGGTATGGTTGTTCACTTTGCTTAATACGCTACTTGTTTGTCCAACAACTCCCGTCAAGTCTACATTGTGGTTGTAATTGTATTCCGTTTCGGTGAATAAGGTGAAGTACTTCATGCTATCCAGTGGAACATTATAATAAATACCCGTATGTGCCGACCAGTTACCGTTTACGTTCTCTGGTTTGTAAGTATATACACCCGTTTGTGAGTCGTACGTAAATCCGTTAGCTACCGCGTTATGCGTGCCTTGAATATCAAAATTGATGGATGGTAGTTTATATCGTCTATTATGATTATCGCTAAACCTTATTTCCAATGAACTTTCTCTGCCATTTTTCAAGTTAGGATTGCCCAAGGAGATGGCTAAAGGATTTGAGTCGTCGCGACGTTCAATTTGTGAATACATATCGGGAGTGGTGGTAGACGAATTGCCCCAGGCAATCCATTCATATTCATTATGAATCAATTGACCGGAAAAATGTAATTGTTTGACCCAATTATTCTGCGAAATAAGTTTTGTAACTAGGACACTTCTATAATCCAATCGTTCCTTCTTATGACTTAAAGAGGTAAATATGCCAAATGCAAAGGATTCTTTACCTTTTCTTTTCAGATAATGTACACCAAGTATTCCCATATGTTGTTTACTCATATAATAACCTGCATAGCTATTATTGAGGTCTAACGAACGTAAAAGGGCATCGCGCGTAGAGGGCAGACTTCCTATACTATGATCTTCGTTTTGCCATTCTTCTAAACGGTCTAATCGGTATTTGTTATTGTTCCAGTAATTTCCTCCTTGCCTGTATTCATATCCAGTGATGATATTAAAGCCTGAAGGGAGAACAAATACGTACTGGGGGCTAAAACTATATGAATAGGTATAAGAAGGTGATTCATCATACCGATTGCGATTATCTTTCTTTCCCGCTTCTTGAAGATAGTCTAATTTATATTTGCTGAAGGTACAACTCTTGACATTTTCGTATGTGCCGCTGGTTTGAAATCCTACTCTGTCACCTGATTTCAAGGCTTTTCCGAAGGATGTGTCTAAGCGAGAATTGAATGAATGGCCATTGCCGAGTGTTTGTGAGAGTTGCCTATTCACGCCTTTATAGTTGGAGAGTCTTTCAAAGGGGAATGTAAAAGTAGAGTCAAGAATAGCCTCTGTTGACCCTAAGCCTTTAGGATCTGCCTGAAATGTGGCAGACTTGTTCGTACTGGAGTTATCAAATTTGTTATAATTCAGCGATAGAAAAGATATCAGCTGATATGATTTGTTAACACGAAGTTGATCATGCAGTTCATAAAATGTATTTTTGGTGGTACTATTGTCTATGTGTCGCGTAAAGTTGTTACTGGCGCTACTCAAGAAAGATTCAGCTGCTGTGTTTGTGATATCATGGGTGTTGAGCCATGAAACACTTGTCGATAGACTATTATTTACCGTGTTCTTCTCATTGCTGTTGGCTAAGTTGAGTCCTAATGTTTTTCTTATTACTTGTCCTTTGGGAAACTTTGTTGGATTCCACTCGCCTTTTTCACCTGGCTTGCGATCTTCATTAATATTGTTGATGTTGGCAAAGGTAGAAACTTGAATGCGTGGAGTAAAGTACAAACTGAACAACTTGAGGGCGTATGTGCTATTGGTTCCCCCTGCAGCATCAATATTACCTATAAAATTATTTTCGTATTGTTTCTTTAGCTTGACATCCATGACATAGTCCTTTTTCTCTATATCAATACCCATTATCTGACTTTTATCGGTACTCTTCTCATATACTTTGAGGTCTTTGACGATGTAATTGGGTAGATTCTCGATGAGTTGTTTGTTGTTTCCCTTGAAGAAATCCTTGCCGTTGAGTGTGAGGTAATTGAGCTTTCGACCATTAATGAATATTTCACCATTGCCATTGAGTGTAGCTCCTGGCAATTGTCGGATGAGTGCATCGAGCATACTACCTTCTGGAAGGTTGAAGGCATCGGCGTTGAAGACAATAGTGTCACCTTTGTTAATCATCTTGATTTTTGTACTCTTTACCACCACTTCACCTAACATATGTTCTTGTTCTTCCATACGTTTGCGCTTCATGGGGAGGTCTTTTAAATCAAGGGTCATAGAACGAGTCTTGAAGCCGATGTCTTGATTATAGAAAGCGGTTTCGTATTTAGGATTTTCTACTTTGATTATGTATTTGCCTTCGGATATCTTGGGTGTCATAAAGAAGTAGGCTTCCGGGTGCACGGCATTCTTGTTCCATGTCTGAGTAGAACAAGAATCAACCACCATGCTATCAGGAGTCATCAAGGTTACCTTGCTATCAATGATGGCAAGGTTTGTAAAACTATCTACCACGCGGCCATACATTCGCATGTTGTGCGTCTTTCTATAAATAGTTGAATTCTGTTGAGCAATTGAGGGCTGAGGGCATGCCAGCACCATACATAATAATATCCCAGAAAGTTGTTTCATTGTTATTTGGTGTTTTCTACGTCAATAAATAAGTAATGGAAAAAAATCATACAAAGTACCCCCATGTGATTATTTAGATTGGCCCTTTAGAGAGTTGTTGTACATCTTTCCTTTAAGTTGCTGTCGTAATCTTGATATTCAGCTTATCTTTTTAACCCAAATCGGTCATTAGAACCTCTAAGTATCGTATGGTAGTGAAAATCTTTTATTTTTTCCCATATCGTAATGAAGGCTTGTCTAGTTTTTAAGGATCTGGCCAAATACAGTATGTGCTTGTCTTTATTTTTATCCAAATAAGCTCGTGTTGATATCAATTCATATCTTCCTGATTGCCCTCACGGATCATGACTGTAGAATCAAAGTCCAGAGTATAGTTGTCAAAATGCGACTCGCAGAAGAACCAACTGAATAGTTCACTGAATACGCGTTGGTTGATGGCTTGTGAGAATTTGTTGAAATATCGCTGATAAGCCCGATGGTCGGCTCCGCGTGCCCAACCAAGCAACTTACAAAGTGCAGAATCGTAACGTACAACGTCCAGGTGACCAAAGCAGTTTGCACCACACCATACGACAGCAAACAATCCCAATATGAGTTGAATAGGATTATAACCCCTGTGGAACCCCAGATAGGAATATCACTTTGTGCAAAATGCTCACTAAAATGGCATTTATCAAGCATCTTGAAGAATAAGGACAGACCATCGAAGGGAGTGATTTCCTTGTTGAAAAACTTTATATCATAATCTCGTATCAAATTATCTGGTTTTAAAGTCGCGGTAAAATTAATAAATCACTATGAATCAAACACATATAAAGACTATTTTCTAGAACGATTTGGGTTTAATGCCGATTATTGTTGTTGTACATCTGCAAAAATAGATATAATACCTTTACATGCCAAATTATTTATCTATTATTTACGATTATCTTACCCATCGATTCTCCTTCGCAGAGTCAACCAGCAAGTGCAAAATTATAAAACGTATTTGAAGAATTCGCACTTTGGTGTAGAAAAGTTTAATTTTTCTCTCGGTCTTTCGTTCAATTTCTTTTGTATCGACATAATCCTCTTTTCTGTATAATGTTCAAACGAATCCTTTTTCGGTATATATTGTCTGATAAGTTTATTTGTATTTTCAATAGCTCCCTTTTGTCAAGAACAATATGGATCAGCGAAGTACACGGACACGCCTAAGAACTTGGTAATGTCCTTATGTGCTGCAAATTCAGGTCCGTTGTCTGTTGTAATGGTCTTCAGAATGTCCTTGTATGGTAGCAGCAATTTCCTAACTACCTTTGCCAGAGGCTTTGACTGCTTTCCAAATGGCAGTTTCTGCATAAGCAGCATATTGGTGGATTTCTCCACCAGTGTGAGTATGGCATGCTGGTCAGGGTCTACGATTAAGTCCATCTCAAAATCTCCGAATCTCTTCCCGTCAACTTCCTTACTTCTTTCATGGATACTCAACCTATCTTTAATTGGAAGATGTCTGCCCTTAGGACGATGCCTGTATTTCATCTTATGCCTTGTGTGTTTGGCAAGTTCCCTTGTTGTATCATTATGGATGATATTATAAATGGATTGGTGGGACACCTTTATCCCCTCATTCTTGCGCAGATAACCTGATATTTGTCGTGGAGACCACTGGTCATTGGTGATATATTCCTTAATCCTCCAGACTAATTCGTCGGAGAGTCTGGCGTTCTTTACCGTTTTCTTTCTGCGCTGCATAGCCATATCGTGCGCCTTTGTCCAAATATACTTTCCCGATGGCGTGCTATTGCGTTTGATTTCACGTGAGAGTGTTGACTGACTGATGCCGACGATTGCAGCAATCTCTCTTCTCCTTGTTTTCTTTTGGAGTAAGGCGAAAATTTGCGACCTTTGCTCCGAGGTTAATTGATGATATTTCACAATACAAAGTTAATTAATCTTGGGGAGACAGAGGTCTTCCTTTTTTTGTATTGCTGGTTGTTTATTTTTCCTCGCCGAGAGATGCAGACAACCTCTCGCTACGCTTCGAGAACGTCTGCATCTCTCGGCGAGGGCTACTCTTTTATTGCACTTTGTTTTGGAACTTGCACTTTTAGCCCTATTCTGATGGCATCATGTACGATTCTATCCATGATGGCATCTGCCACAGTTTTATTAGCTATGGCATCATGCCACGCTCCTACAGGAATCTGTGAAGCGATAATTGTAGACTTCTTTCCATGCCTATCTTCAATCATAGCCAGAAGATTTGTTCTTGCCACGGAATCGAAGGGTTGTATTCCAAATTCATCAAGTAGCAAGAGTTTCATTCTCTCTATTTCTTTAATTCCTGTAAGATAGTCCCTTTGGTCTTTGCCATTTTGAGTTGAGCCATGAGTCTTGCGGTATTCGTATAAAGTACCTTATATCCTTTCTTACAGGCTCTATATCCAAGTGCCATAGCTATGCTTTTCACAGCTCCTGTACCTCCTACAACAAATAGATTTCTACCCTCACAGATAACCCCAAGACTAACCCACCGCTCCATTTCACTCCCTATTTAGATGCGTGACTAAAGCCAACTTCTGGATTTTTATATATTATTGGAAAAATGGTTGGAAACTCCATTCCAAACGGTCTGGTACCAATAAACATGTCATTTTTAGGAATGCTTTTAAAAATGCACTTTTTTATACTAAAGACTTCTAATGACTCCTTTTCTCTAGGAGCCAGCCCCTTTAGATATAAGTACAATGAAGTATGAGGCTAATAACAGATGAAAAGATAGATAAAACATGGTTGACGAATTCAAGCCTTTAGAATTCACAAGCTTTGTGGAATCCATATACGGCAAACCTTTGGAGATAAGGGACATATTTGAAAGACTTTTCGTTAATGGTAATACAATTTTTTACCAACCGAGACCTCTGCAAAACTCCCTTATAGGAAGATTTTAAACATGTAACTCATTGATAACCAATTATACTATTTTGGCAAAAATAGACTTTTGCA
The DNA here is from genome assembly GCF_023522295.1 of Prevotella sp. TCVGH. NCBI lineage: Bacteria > Pseudomonadati > Bacteroidota > Bacteroidia > Bacteroidales > Prevotellaceae > Prevotella > Prevotella sp. TCVGH. Next base: position 6,541 of record NZ_QFFX01000056.1, read on the forward strand.
GAGGTCTCCAACCTTAAGAATAACATGAAAGGGAATATTATTTCCGTGACTGCCTATCCCATCATCGTTTTGTGCTTGTACATTCGCTTGATGTGGTAGCTGTGAGCCTATTGAACCTGAAAATTTGCCTATGGCAGATATTATAGAAAAAAATAGCCAACTTACCTGTTGTTGACACTCAACAAAGCGATTATCGGAATCGTACAGGGAAATTCGGAACGATTATGTTCAAAATCTCATAAAGATAGAACGTCTTGACGTCTATGTAATGTGACTGATAATACGGGATGAGGATAGTTACAATTTCACTATCATTTATTTGGACAATTTCGGCGGTATTTTCCAAATTCGTGTGTCAGATGTTTTTTAAGTTGAAGAGCAAAAAACTGGAAATAACCGGCCTACCAAATGTCCATTACGCCTGTATTCTAAATTCCGCTAAGGCATAATAATTACGCGAGTTCGGGATAATTCAGTATGGAAATAACTCTAATTGTCTATCCTTTTCCACATGCACCGGCAGTGCCTCGGGTTTGTTGTCAAAGAAACAGTACGCAGTGAGGGCTGAGCATAGGTTCATCATAAAATTATGTATGGAACGGTAACGTGAATGCACGAGGTTTGCTTTGTTCTTGAGTACCTCGTTAATACATTCAATGATGTACCTCTTTCTGAGCAGAATGTTGTCCCACATAGGCATTAGTTTATTCTTCATATTGGCCTTTAGTCCATGCACGAGATGGATTCCCTGATCGAAAAGACGCTCGAAGAGTTCTTTCTTGATATATCCTCTGTCGGCGAATACCTTTCCAAAGAGATCCTTGGTGAACACCTTCCACACCCGAGCGTCCCTATCATCAACGTTCGCCCCTGTAAGACAGAAGGTTATCACCTTTCCGGTGTCGTTACACAGCAAGTGTAGCTTGAAGCCGTGGCACCATCCCATGGTACCCTTGCCGTCCTTTGCCAGTCCTTTGAATACCTTGTTGAAGTAGCGTCTAACATTGTGGCATACGGGAATCATTGTACTATCAACAAACGAATTTCCTGAGCATTTACCAAAGGCATAGAGTTTCATGAACATCATCATCTTGAAGAAAACACGTGTCATGAGTTCCACGAAGTGATTGTAGGAAACGGCAGCAGGAAACTCCTGCCTGAATAGTCCGCGGATACAGTTGAGATAGTACTCCTTAAAGTATCTGTATGTGCCGAAATGATAGCATACAAGGATGGCCATAATCTCGTTTTCCGACAGTCTGCTTTTGCGGTTACGATAGCGCTTTCCATTACCGTCATGGCAAGGTAATTGTAGATTTTTTCCAGTTCGTCATTCAAATTCTTGTCAAACTCATCGATAATACAGAAAATTCCTCTAACTTTGTCTTTGGTAATCATCGTTCAATATTTTTGTAACTTGTTGATTTTCATCTATAAAGACACGAAATATTAGTGAGCTTACCAATCTTTTATAAGGCTTTTCTTATCCCGAACTCACGTTAATATATAATTTTGCACGTGTTTATAGAATTCTCTTAATTTTATTTGTTAAATAGCGTAAAATACTTGTAGGTGAGATTTTTTTTTTTACTTTTGCATAAAAAATCCTACTAGTCTATAAACACTTTCAAAAGTTTGCATGTTTATACGTGTGTTACTTTTGTTATATCTTTAATTTGATGAAAAAAATAATCTTGACATTTCTTCTCATATTATTTTTAATAAGCTGCAAAGATAATTTTTCTAATTCATATAGTCCAAAGGTGTTCAGAGTGCTAAAGTTTTGTAAAGGGAATGCTAGTGAGATAAAGAAAGCCTTAGATTATTTTATCTTAAAAGGGGATACTGAAGAAATAAAAGCAATTACTTTCCTTGTAGAAAATATGAAAGATAAGTATGCTATCGTACCAGAGATTTCAAATGATCCATATCATAATATTATTATTCATGAAAATGTAAATGAATCGCAGGCGTGGGATGACAAAAAATCACAAGTTGGTTTTATGTTTGATTCTTTGAGGCAAAAGTCTGGATACATCCCTCAAATGAAAATTATTTATGATTTGGATGTTGTCAAATCAGATTTTCTGATTGAAAATGTAGAAATTGCTTTTAAAATGTGGAAAAAAATGTCAAAACAAAATTGTAAATTTGAAGATTTTTGTGAATATATATTGCCATATCGTATTGAACATGAGCCTTTATCCAATTGGCGGAAAGATGCTTTAAAACAATATTCTGCATTATTAGATTCTGCAAACAATACGACTGATTTGGCTAAATTAATTATAAAAAAGTCAAAAATACATTATAATGCAGGAATGAGTAAATATCCGTATGTGCCTACATTTAAAGAATTATATACCTTTCGGTGGGGAAGTTGCGTTCATTTAGCAGATTACTTGACTTTATCATTAAGAGCCCTAGGTATTGCCTGTACAACGGATAAAGTTCTCGCATGGGCAAATAGGAGTTCTGGGCATCAATGGACTGTTGTAATGGATAGAGAAGGAAAATTTTTTGATGTTGGATTTAATTCTGAAGGGAAAAATGATATTACATATAAATATTCTAAAATCTATAGAACAACCTTCTCGGATAATTTAGAAAATAAAGAATTTGATTTAACTCTAAAAGATGTTACAGCAAATTATAAATTACCCGTTTCAAATATAATATTGACTAAAAAAAACAAAAATCATAGTTCATATTTTCTATGTACATTTAATAATACAGATTGGGAACCCATTGCTTTGGGAATAAATAGTCTTGACAATGGTAAAGTTATCTTTAAAAATATGGGTAGAGGAATTCCATATGATAAAAAATATTTTTATCATTGTAATAACGAGGGTAAAGGTATAGTCTATCTTCCTATAGAAGTAAACAATGGTGTACAGATTTCTGGATCCTATCCATTCATTTTAAAAGAAAATGGCATATGTGTTGTTTTAAAACCCAATTTAAAAAAAACAGTGAATATAATCTTACATCGTAAGTATCCACTTTATGACAGAATACTAGATTATTCTAGCAATATGATTGGAGGATTTTTTGAATCAAGTACGTATCCAGACTTCTCAAATACAAAGGTAGTTTATAAAATTAAAAAAAAATCAGATAAGGCATTATCTGAAATTAAATTACCGCATACTATTGCTTGTAATCGTATTCGTTATGTTGCTCCGTTAAGGGGAGGAATCAACTTAAGTGAACTACATTTTTATTATCAAAATAAGGAGGTTAAAGGTTCTCCATTTTCTTCAGATAAAAATGAAGAGAAGAGGGAATTAAATAGGCTTTTTGATAAAAATCTTGACACTTATTTTTCTTCAGAAATAGAAAAAGCGTATATTGGAGTAAATTTTAAAAAAAGAGTAAAGATAGACAAAATAGTTTACGCTCCCAGAACTGATAATAATGACATCTTATCAGGTATGGAATACGAACTTTTTTATTGGAATAATGGATGGATTTCACTAGGGAGAAAAAAAACCAATAAAAATTTTATAGAATACATGAATGTACCAACCAATGCCCTTTTCTTGCTGCATAAAATCTCCGGAGGACTTGAAGAACGAATATTCACTTACAATTGTAATAGTCAAATATGGTGGTAATAATACTTTGACTTTTTTTGAGGTATTTAGTTAAAAAAAGCAGTTTTACATAATAAAATAAGAGTTTAATAAGTTACTTATAATTATTATAATAAATATTAAATATGGATTTTAAATTAAATGAAAAAATTCAAATAATGGATTCTTATATTAAATATATAGAGTCAATATTTGAACATGAAGGAATTAAAACAGGGCTCTTAGATGAAGAACATCTAGCTCATGCTAAAGCATTAAGGCATGAATTAAAGTTAAGAAAAAAGTGTCCTGAAGAATTTATTGAGAAATTTGACTCTCCGATAAATGTCCAGTTTGAATTAACTTCGCAATGTAATCAACATTGCCTAATGTGTTATAACCAGTCTGGAAGTGGTAGTGCTAACGATGATTTAAACATTAATCAATGGATTAAAATTGCGGAAGATTTAGCATCTGTTAATGTTCCCCAAGTGATAATAAGTGGAGGAGAACCTACTTTGTTGGGAGATGATCTTTTTAAAATAATGGATATTTTTCATGAAATTGGAAGTCAATTTATCTTAATTACAAATGGAATGCTTATTAATGAAGATAATATCCATAAATTTGTTAAATATGATTATGTATGGATGCAATTTAGTATTGATGGAGCAACAGAAAGTACACATGACTATATCCGCGGGGCAAAAGGTGCTTTCAATAAAGTTGTACACGCTGTAGCTTTGGCAAGAGCTCATGGAATACCAGTGGGAATAGCTTCGACAATTCAAAAAAAGAATTTGAACGAGTTAAGTGATTTAATAGATTTAGCTTATTATCTTGGAGCTTTCAAGCACCATTTAGGTGAATTTATGTATACAGGGCGTGCTATTATAAATAAATCTAAAATAGAACTAACAGGTGAGGATATTATTTATATAGGTAAGACATTGAAAAAGAAAAGGGTTGAATATGCTCAGGAAATTTCTATTGCAAAGCCTTTTGACCCAGCCTTAAACTTGAGAACTCATATGTGCCAACCTGCAACTGGCATAGTTATTAGACCAAATGGAGAAGTGCGTATTGATTGTCAAGCCCCCGGCAGGATAGGAAATGTAAAAGAGAAAAATATTCTAGATATTTGGAAAGACGCAGGATACAAATCATGGAGCCATCCAAAGTTATTAGAATATATCTCCAAAGTTATGAACTATAAAGATTTAAATGAAGTATATCCTAGGACACATTATGATCCGGATTTAGACTTATCTTTTTAATAAAAAAAAAATGGATAAAAATAAAATTCTTGAATTGGCCTATTTCTATCGAAAAGATATAGTGTTTGTTATGAATACAAGTGGTTATATATCTGAAAATGGTAATAATTTAATATATAATACTTACTTAAGAACTCCACTCATTTCATTAAAATTAAATGAGAGTGCTAAGCTCATATACTTATCATTCGATGGTAAGAGAACTTTGGTGGAGGCATTTGAGAAAAGTTTCGAATATTTTGAAGGAATTTCAAAAGATTTATATCTTCCACAATTTCTATCAACAGTTCACATGTTGGAAAAAAAGGGGTTATTACGATCCACTAAAGACATCGAGCGTAATAAAGTGATTGAAGAGCATCAAAAAGAGACATTTATTACTCGATATAATGAAATCTTCGGTAAACTTTTATAGTTTTAGTTTATAATAAGAGGTGCATAAACGAAAATAGCTTTAATCTGACAATTTTTAAGATTTTAACACGCTAAAGTCTAATTAAATTTTGGGCATAGACAGGCGCTTGTGCTGCAGCAAATGCACTATAGACAAACTCTAAAAGAAGTTATATTTGTTTTTTTTTGAGGTAAAATATTAATAATTTTCATCAATATTATATAGTAAAAAATATGAAAAATGTAAAAAAAATACTTTTCACCGCACCTGTGGTGTTGAGTACACAAGCTTTATTTGCTAAGCCGGAAGAAAGTTTTACCATGTCAGCTTTAGCAAGTAGTGTTACGGTTGGAGCTTCAACAGGTATAATGATGGGTGCACTTACTACGCTAGCAGGAACGGGGACTCCGCTTTCTGTGGCTGGAGCAGCGAGTGGAGCAGCGAGTGGAGCTGTTGCTGGAGCTATAGGATATGCTATGACTACTGCTTTTGGTCAGTAACTTATTATAAAAACGTCAAGTCTTTTCCTTTATTGTAAATTGTTTTGTCAATTTACAATAAAGGAAAGATATTTAGTATAGTATAGAACAATGATTAATATACAACATCTTACAAAAAAATATAAAAAGAAATACGCATTACAAGATATAAATTTATGTTTAGATCCTGGTAAAATATATGGTCTAATTGGCGAAAATGGTGCAGGTAAAACAACATTAATCAAAGCCATTTTGGGATTCATTAACTATACCGGAAACATATCTATTGAAAAATATCAAAACAATTCTATTTCTTATGTTCCTGAAGTAATCAATTTTTACGATTATCTAACAGGTTTCGAATCTGTGAAGTTGATTACTAAGTTGCAAGGGAAAAATTTTGATGAAATGATAGTTAACTTTAGAAGATATGCCAAAGAAATTGATTACTTTGACGAAGAAAAATTAATTAAACAACATTCAAAAGGTAATTTGCGTAAACTGTTTCTTCTTCAAAGCTTTTCTGCAAACTTCAATTTATTATTGTTAGATGAGCCTTTTTCGGGGCTAGATCCCATTGTTACTGAGAAAATGAAAAAACTTTTTATAAACAAAAAGAAAGAAACAACAATTTTGTTAAGTACACATCTATTTGAAGTTGCTAAAACAATTTGTGACGAGATGATATTTATTAAAAATGGGAAAATATTATGTCAAATATCTAAAGCTTCGTTTTCCGAAATCAATTTAGTTCAACTTTACAATGAATAATATTCTGCATAATTTATTTATTTGTTTTAAGAATTCCTGTAAACCTGCACTTTACTGGCATTATTCGACTAATATTTTATGTTTAATAAATAAAATTAAAAGTCTAACGTTAAAAGATTTCATTATTTATATAGGCTTTTGTTTATTGGGAGTTGACTTGCTGTTTAAATATATGCATTTTGGTCAGTCAGCCCCCCTTGCAAAAGACACACAACTTCCATATTGGATTTGTACGCTATACGTATTGATAAAAATATTATTCACTTCTTCAAAATTACCCCTTTTAGAGGCAGATCTCGGCATTTTGACACTAATAAGAAATAATATCAATATATATTTATTATATTATTTGCTAGGCAAAATAACAAATATAGTGTTTCCACTATTAGTAGCTCTTCTGTATGCAAGAACTTATAATTCTTTAAAAGGTTCTATATTTGTTTTTTTGACTTTATATCTATTCTTTCTTTTTGCTAAATTGGCAAGTTTCCTTGTAAAATTAATAAAGTTAAATTATCCAAATGGCATAATAAATATGCTTATAAAATTGATTACTGTGACATTAATATTAGCAAGTATTAATGGAATTTATCGTGGTATTACCTTTCCTTGGTTTATTTCTTCTTTATTCTACCCTATGCAATTACTTTTATTTTCATTTAGTGGTCATATAGACTTCACTTCAATGAGTATTTTCTCTTTATTGGTACTGCAGTCATTTCTCACATTAGCATTGCTGCTATTGAGTATTTGTGTTTTGTGCTTTAATACTTATCAATTAACTTTTGAGGATTCTCCACTTTTATAATTATGAAATACATTATTGATTCTCATTCAATCTCACCACTGTTACGTAATGAATTGTATTTAATGAGGCAAAATTTGTTCTCATTAAGTGGCTTTTCGCAATTGCTCGTACCCACACTTCTGTATATTATACTTACGATAATCTATTTTAACAATGCTTATACTATCCATGAGCCAATAGAGCCTATAGCGGTTTCACTACTATTTCCATTATTTTCTATTGTTGGATTCCCTAGCATTTATATGACGCCAATTGTCAGAAAGGATATGAATTATATTTGGGTTTATAGATTATATAGAAGAAATATGAAACGATGGATTTTGATAAAAATTGCAAGTTCTATCATATACTGTATTCTATCATTAATTATTTCCACACTAATTATAATATTATCCCTAGAGTTCTTGTACGGTCTCAATTATTTTAATTTTATAAATCCATCTGTATTATTGTTAACTTGTATATTTATACCGATTCCTGTATGCTTTTTAGGGTATTTTTTATCAGTTTGCTTGCCAGATGTTTATTATTCGACCCAAAATCAGGTATCTTTTATAATTTCAGTGGTATTTATTTGGATTCAAACACTTATATGCTTACCGTTTATATTTTGTATTTATAAGATACAAGAATCTTCCTATTATTATATCATGTTTTACTGTTATTTTTTAGTGATAACTTTTATAATATCCAAATTTATACAAAGAAATTTGTCCACAAAAGAATTATAATTTATGAAAAATAACATATCAATAATATTTATAGTAGTTCTCACATTATTATGTGGATGCCAGAAAGAGTCAAAACCAATAAAAAAAATAACGTTAAAGAAATTATATGAATGTGATGCAACAGCTTTAACAGATTCGTTAAAAACTCCATCAACAAGTTGTCTTACCTCTAATGGAACGGTTTTTTTATTAATTCCTTCCAAAACTTTATTGCTTGAAATCAACCGATATGGCATAATTAATAAAAAAATAGATTTATGTAATTTACAATATGGTGGGCTTAGATCTCCTAGCTGCATCCAGAGTTATAATAACAATATAATTATTTCTGATATAAGTTCAAAATTAATTATATTTTATGATAAAAATCTGAATGTACTTAAAAGTGTTAAGTTATACGGATATCCCTTAAAATTTCGCATTGTAAATGATAATATATATTATTTGGCAGATGAGATGAATAAAGTTTCTCAACATGAGCAATATTATTCATATAAAATTTTTCGCCATAATATGATCACTAATGTGGAGAAAGAAATGTATAAAGGAGAAACAATTAACATCTTATCTTTAAGGAAGGAACTTAATTTGAATACTCCAAAAACCATTGATTTCTGTCTGAGCAATAATGAAAAATTATATTGTGTTGTAAATAGTTATGATAACCTTTGTGTAGAGAGGATTAGTGATAATGCTCATAGAAAGGTAATTAACGATGATAAATGGGTTCCTATTCCTTATGAATCTGTAGAAAGGAAAAAATATATTTCCTATTTGAAATCATATATATTGAGGTCATATCCTGTTGAAAAAATCAAAATAGACTATAAATTATCTATTAATAGCATGACGACTGATTCTTATGGAAATTTATGGTTAGTAACAGCATCAAGAAAGAATGAAATACCCATACGAATATATTCAAATGATTATAAAAGTTGTTGTTGCTTTTCTATAAAAGGATATTCTGTTGCTCAACTAAACCTTCAAAGTAAATATTTGTTGGTTAGTGAAACTAATCCTTTTAACTATAGGGCTAAATTTATCTTATATGAATATCGTTTGTTTTAAAAGAGGTGACTCTAAAGATAAAAACACACACAAATTTCTGAAACAATATACTAACTACTATTTAATTAGTATTAGTATATTGTTTATTAGTATTAATGTCTCTTTTAGCCTAATCACTCTTGACTTTATTAAATATCAAATTTTATATCTTGGAGTAATTGCATGGTTCGTTCCTTCTTTACTACACTTTATTTCAGCCTTAACTCATAAAAAGAAATCATTTATTATTTCTGTAGGTGAGAGAGAACTTGTTTTTAGTTTGTTTGTTATCTGGATAATAATTAACAGTATTATAAAAAGAATCCCTGCTAATGAAATATCTAAGCTAATTATTATATTCGTTGCTTTCTTTCAAATAGTGATAGCAACCCGAAAAATTACCGAAACCTTCGATGAAAGTATACTCGAACGTTTCTTCATAAAAGGTTTATTCGCGTTGGGTGTATATCAATCTATATTTGGTATATTACAATACTGTTTTGATGAGGATAAATTTCATATTTATAAGACTTTAGTTACTGGCTCTATAATATATCCAAATAGCTATGGTCTATTTATGGTTATAAGTTTCAGTTCCTTGATTGTTTTAATACAAGAAACCTCATCTAAGAGAGATAAGATCATTTTAGTAATGTTTCTACCATTATTTTTATTCGCTATTTTTACAAATTTATCAAGAGGAGCTATATTTTCTGCTATATTGTCATTATGCGTCATCTATTATTTATTAAATTTTCATTTAAAATCTGTGAAAACTAAATCTGTAGGCAAAAGAGTATATGTGATTTCTTTGTTTTTATTCGCTATTTCTGTCTTATTTCTTATACTTTTTAATATGAATATCGAATCCTCTTATGGGCGAATAAGAATTTTAAGGATGATTTACCCTATGTTAAAAGACAATTTTTTCACTGGAATTGGATATAATAATTTTGCTTATGAATTTCTAAATTATCAAGAAGCATTTCTACAAAAAAAGAGTAATATTAGCCTGGGGTGTAAAGCTGCTGAAATTTCTACTCCTAATAATCAGTTTCTCTTTCTTTCTTTAGAATTAGGAGTTGTTGGAGGTTTACTTTTTTTTGTTTATTTTCTTATTATATTATACCAATCATATAAAAAAATTTGCTTCTCTAACTTAAAATATAGAATGTGGTTTCTCTTTTCAGTTCTTACACTTTTTATTAATAGTTTTTTTGATACAATTTTTCAATCAATAGTTATTATCTTTTTATTCTTTTATATTATAGCACTAATTCCTGATTCACTAAGAGTAATCACTATTAAATCGTATGTGATGAAGTGTATTTTTTTGTTTATTTTCGTGTTATTTGGAAGTGTAGTTACAGTGAGTGCCTTAAAGCATTACAGAGAATCTAAATCCTACAAGTACGAATGCATGGCTGATACTGATTTGTCAAATGCAATGTATGAATCTGCAATTTGCAACTGCTACATATGTTTAGATATAGACTCAACATCTTTACGATGTAAGTCAATTTTGGGAAGGGCCTTGATTGCAAGAAGTACTAGTGAGAATATTATGTTTAAAAAAGAATCGCTCAAAGAAGGTATCAAACAACTTGAACTTATTAAAAATAAATACCATAGTAGAGATTTGTATTTAGCACTAAGTTATGGATATCTAAAAATTGGTGATAATAAGAATGCGCTTTTAAATGCAAAAAAGGTTCATAGAATGTTTCCCGACCAAGTGCGACCTAAATTACTATTGGGTATGGTATATTTTCTTCAGGGAGACTGTATGGAAGCAAAAAAATACACACAGGCTTGTATTAAGAATGTTCAAACCAAAAAGGGAGTAGATATCAGTAAGGTTGCATGCTTATTATTAAAAGATTCTATAAATAAGAAATTGGCTGAAAAATTAAGTAATAGTAGATTAACTTATAGTTTTGATTCTATTATGATAGCCCATTGAAAAAACTTAGCACTACTTATCATTAATATGCTCCAAACATTCTTTGATGTTATGGAATTGAATTTTACGAGAATGTGTAGCAAAGGATGTATCTGTAAGTGAAACATCTACAGTTTCATGATATGTGTTTGAGTAAGGCATCCCAAGGATAAAGCCTTGGTAGAGGATGCCGTAAAGCTGACCTATGCACACTTTTATCCGGAGCTCAAGGATGAGGACAGAGATGCTCTTGATACGCTAAACCAAGCCATCCACAGGGCTTTAGAGAAGCACAATGATATGATCCTTACGGGCAGGACTTGTTCCAGACGAGAACAGTTTGAGGATATCAAGCAGTCACAACTGAGACCTCTGCCTACGATTCCCTTTGAACTGCACAGCAGGCAGACGCTTAACGTGCAGCGTAACGGGCATGTGCGCCTACTAGGACATTATTATAGTGTACCCCATACTTAGGATCAACTAAATAAATATAAGCCATTGAAATTCAACAATATATACTTTATATTATTTGTGTAATTCACCAAAAATGACTACC
>NZ_QFFX01000057.1:0-16772 GCF_023522295.1 Prevotella sp. TCVGH
TAGAATGAATGAAAAAATTTGACAAGTAAATTAGGAAAAGTGAATAAAAACTGTCAAGTGATTTTAGGAAAGTACAACCCATTGTTTCAATGCGATTAACTCATTGACTTAAAGGGCTTAAGTTATTGTTATAAGCCCCTTATCTCCATGGGTTAGTAAAGCCATGAAGTATCCGCTGTACTTTTCATAAATTTACTTGACAGTTTTGTTGTGATTTGTGCTATACTCGACTACCAATATATAAGAAAATCAAACCCAACAAGACTAACAACAGGTCAATTGCCTTACCCTTGATATTCTTTTCTTGAAAAAGGAAGATGCCAAAGAGGAAACTCACGATAACACTGCCTCTTCGCACCATAGAGACAACAGCTATCAAGGCTTCGGGCTGACTGAGCGCATAAAAGTACACAAAGTCTGCCATACAAAGGAAGATACTAATGCCGAGAATTGTCCACCGCCATTGAAACGTGTTGGTTCGGTTTCGGTTGGGCAGCCATAGCAACATCAACATAACTCCCATCAATCCGCATTGATAAACATTGTACCAACTCTGAACCATCATTTGATTAAGTCCTAACCCACCAGCACTACGAGGCATCATCAGAAATTTATCATACAGTCCACTCACAGCTCCCAAGATGGCAGAGATGACCAAGAAAACAATCCAGAGATTATGCTTAAAGTCAATCCCCTCCTTTTTTCCTGTTCTACTTAAAAGGAAGAACGATGTAATTGCCAATAGCACACCCACCCATTGATAGAGGTTGAGCGTTTCGCCAAACACCAACATGGCGCCCACCAACACCAGGATTGGACGTGTAGCGTTGATGGGACCCACAATGGTAAGAGGGAGATGCTTCATGGCAAAATAGCCACAAACCCATGACCCTAACACAATGAAACTCTTGAGTACGATAAACTTATGCGATTCCCACCCTGCAGTAGATACGTGGAAAATAGTATCGTCTAAATAAGTTGTAGATTGAGATAAAATAATAAAAGGTAAAAAGAGGAGCGATGAGAAAAACGTGTTCAGAAACAACACAGGAATCACTGCATTATCTGATAATGAAACTTTCTTAAATACATCATAAAATCCCAGCAGAAAAGCCGAGAGAAAAGCCAAAATCAACCACATCTTTAATATTCTATCTCCTCTAAAAACAGCGCATGAGCAGGCATGCTCTCGCCTGCATTGCTACGATTACCGCTCCGAATCACTGCATCAAACTGCTCAAGACTCATTCGATGCCGCCCCACTTCAATCAACGTACCGACAACAGCACGCACCATATTACGGAGAAAGCGATTGGCTTTAATCACAAAGTACCAACTATCTTCTCCTGTTTGTACCCATTCTGCACGCACCACCTCGCAAAGCGTGGTCTTGACATCGGTGTGTGTCTTACAGAAAGCACCAAAGTCGGTCACGCTCAACAAATGATTAGCTGCCTGATTCATCAGTGCATAATCAAGCTGAAAAGGAAGTTGACAGGAGTAATGGCGCAAAAAAGGATTTTTATGATTGTGTACATAATAGTGATACGTTCGCCATTTGGCACTAAACCTTGCGTGCATATCTGCCTGAACAGGCTTCACGCCTGCCACCGAAATATCTCGTGGCAAGAGTCTGTTCAGTTTGTAAGTAAGTTGTTCACCATCAATAACTGTCTCTAAATCAAAGTGTGCCACCATTTTTCGCGCATGCACGCCAGTATCTGTGCGCCCTGCACCCACAACAACAATGGGCTCTCTCAAAATCGTTGACAGTGCTTTTTGCAATTCTGCCTGAACAGAATGACTGTTGGGTTGCTGTTGCCAACCGTGGTACGAGGTACCGTCATAACTGAAATAGATAAAGTACCGCTGCATAGTTATTTGCTTTTTTACATCTTACTTAAAGTGAAAGGTTAATTATAAAAAATACCTTGTACTTGTTTTTATTTTAGATTTTCGGAAAACCTTTTATATCCTATTGTCTTATGTTCTTTTCGATAAATAAATATATTAAGTTCCTCCCATTTCTACCACACTCCTCGACTATATGTAGGCTCTAAAAGAAGTCATCAATCAAACAAAGCTAATTATTAGCACCAACCTTAAATATCCAAATCATCAACTATAATTGTCTACATAACTATTACTCTTTTTCTCACTCCTATTGAACATAAAGGCTTGTTCCCGCAGCTTTGGGTCTGCCAATGCCCTACCGATAGTATAATCGTCCCACCGTTCGTTCATTGAAACTATCGCAGGTAGTTTTTTAATTGTTTGTAAATCACAGCGTCAAAACCGTAAATATCTTGATATTCCCGCATGCCATGCTGCTCGTTGGGATACAGGGTATAATAAGTAATGTACAGAGGTACTGCTGGTTGAACACGCACCGAATTGATTAACTTAGATTCTTGCAAGGTGTCATTGGGTAGGTTGGAAGTCGCTGTTAGTTTCTTTTGATAATGCGAATGAATATCGGCTTGCATGGAGTAGCGCATCTTTTCAATGAGTTCTTCATCCTTATCTTTTAATAAAAATACCGCCAGTTCGAAAGGTTTTTCGACACGCACACATCCATGTGACACGCCACGATTCGACTGTTCAAAGACTCCGCGCGAGGAGGTGTCGTGCAGATAAACGGCAAAGTTATTTTTGAAACGGAACACGATGCGCCCCATGGCGTTGCCTTTTCCGCCTTCTTGAATGACGAAGTATTGACCGCTCCGAAGCATTTCACTCGTGACTTGTCGAGGGTCTACCCTGTTTCCTGTCTCTCTGTTTCGTATAAAATACCGATGATTCTCAAAATAAGCAGAGTCGCCTGCATGGCGTGCCACACTTTTGTCAATAATACTCTTGGGCATGACCCATTGCGGATTAACGTCCATCCGCATAATCCTACTGCTCAACAAGGGCGTCTTGGTGGTGTTCGTTCCCACACCAACGCGCATTCTCATGACCTGTTCATGGTCGATAGCCAGCAACTCCATGGCAGGAATGTTCACCATGACGTATTTGTCTTGGGCAAATGGGTTATCTTTTAGTCGCCATCGCGTCCGCTCCAAGTTGCAGAGCGTCTTCACACTGTTAGTGGAACGACCCTCCTGCGCAAGATAATTTTTGAATACTTGGTATAATGGATTAGTGGGTTGGATATGGTGAATAAAGTTCGTCAAACTGTCTGGATGAGTTTGTTTACACAGATTCTTCCAATAGTTTTTAGTGGGCCGTGCCATCGGAATATCGAAGAGCCGATAATAACTCACGTTGAGTGAATCTCCCTCTTTCACATCAAGCTTGTTAAAAAGCACATAAGGGTTGGTAAAACCAAACTGCTGTCCCGTGGCATAACGGAAAAAGGCTTTGGTTAGATGATATTCTAAGCGTCCCAACACCTGATGAATGGAATGCTGACTTTTATCAAATTGCAAAGCTCGCAGTCGGTTTAAGTCTGCCGTAATCGAAGCGACACAAAACTTATTGGGCGAAAATCCTACCGCTTTCATCTCACGCAAATACGCCAACAGAGTATCGGCACGCTGATCAACTCCATTGCGATCAATCCAAAGAAGCCGCCCTCCCTGCAAATAATAGTTACGAGCACGATAGTCGGCTTGCATCGAGTCTCTATCTTCTTGTAACGTCTTGAGAAGTTCTGCACGAACTTTTCGGGGATGAATGACATAAGCAGCATTCCGAAGAGACGAAAAACTACTTAATTCCAAGTTCTGATTAGGATTCTGAACTTTATTCCGACATGAACACAACTGAAAAAGAAGAATAAAGAACAGAAAGTAATGAAAAACAAATTTCAACGCTTGCGCTATCTAATAGATATCTTTCTTACCGTTTTGCCCACCTTGATAATGTAGCAACCTTTTGGATAATTCAGTTCGTAACGCTTGTCCTGACTATCAATCTTCACACGCATCAGACAAACGCCTGCCACATTATATATCTGTAATACCTGCCCATTTGCACCACTGATATGTAGTACAGACTCCGAAACTGAAATAGAAACATTCTGAAATTCATTTTCAATAGCCTCGAAACCTTCCGACGCTTGCATCGTGATTGGACTGCCAATGAGCAGCGCAAAAGCAAAGGTAATGGATAGTATCTTATGTATCATTGATATATATTCTTTGTGTTCAATGTAACAAAGATACGCAATTTATTGAAAACCAAAAAGCACGAATTAAAATTTATTGCCCGTTTAACTCTATTTAACATCGAAGACTAGCCCTTCATCGGTTAAGAATGAATTTGGAAAGATATTCTTTGCCTCTTGAAGTAGCACCGACTCGTCGTCATATCGGGCACTGTAATGCCCCAATAGCAATTTTCCAACCTTAGCATCGCGCGCCACCATGGCGGCTTGGGCTGCCGTACTGTGCGCGAACATTTCAGCTCGGCTCTCGTTTAACTGATCATAAGTAGCCTCATGGTACAGCGTATCCACCCCTTGAACCAATTGGTGCAAGTGAGGAAGATAGCGTGTATCACTGCAATAGGCGTAACTACGGGGCGGTGCAGCAGGGTAAGTAAGGCGATGATTGCTCACCATCTCCCCTTCTGGTGTAGTCCAGTCGGCTCCGTTTTTGATGTTATTAATTTGGGAAACAGGGATTTCATAGAAGTCAATCATCTCTCTTCGGATATGAGGCAACACAGGTTTCTCCCTAAACAAAAAACCACAACAAGGGAGACGATGCGCTAAAGGGATGGATTCGACAGTCAGACTTCGGTCTTCATAAATCACCTGATGCTGGGTGGTCTCCACTGCATGAAACTTCACCTCGTATTCCAAACCCGGACAGAACACGGCAATTTGTGTTTGCAACAAAGATTCTAACGCTTGCGGGGCATAGATATGGAGCGGTGCGGTACGCCCCAACATCCCAAAAGTGGAAAGCATACCTATCAACCCGAGGCAATGATCGCCATGTAAGTGGGTGATAAAGACGGCTTGAAGCTTGGTAAATTTGATTTTAGCACGACGGAGTTGTACTTGAGTACCTTCGCCACAATCGACCATGAACAGTTTCTCACGGATTTCAATAACCTGTGAGGACGGATGGTGTCGCAGCGTTGGCATGGCACTTCCGCATCCTAAAATATGAATTCTAAAAGGTTCCAATAGATGAATCTAAACGCAAAAGAAAGAGTCAAAAGCCTTCTACTGCTGTTTGTCTCGTTGACGCTTGTAGACAAAAATACCATTTTTATTCTCAAGCAACAAACTATCTGCCCCCAAAGTCTTTACTTCAAAGGTATCGGTGTTTAACAGTAAAGCGCCATTAAGAATTTTCCACTTCGTCCAAGGATGCGATTCGGCTTTCACGAAAGACTCGACAATGCCACCTTCACGAATTTCAAAGTTCTTGTCCAAACTTACCCATCTCCCTAAAAGCGTTGTCAGATTGATTACTTTCTTCGCAACTAATTCTTGATTCACTTTCGCTCCAATGACCGCCATTCGATCACCTACCATTCTACCTCCTTGAATGTCAGAGACTAATTCTCCATCGGTGTTAATCATATAATCCACCGTATCGCCAGCATCTGATATCACCTGCAAGGTGTGCATGGCGGTTCCGTCGCCGCAAACGCCATATACGGTAGAGTCTGTGGATGCTTCTTCATCTTGTGATACCGTGTCCGAAGAGGATGCAGAACCTTTTTTATCCACGCATCCAACAGCCAAGCTGACTGTCATGAGCATTGCCGCAAATATTTTCAACGTATTTTTCATCATTATTATATTTTGTATTTTTAGTTGTTATCAGATTCTTTTTCCATACGTTTAGCCTCTTCCCAAAGCTCATCCATCTCTGCGAGTGTCAAGTCTTTGAGCTGCTTTCCCGATTTTATGGTTTGGGCTTCAATATGATTAAAGCGTCGAATAAATTTTTGATTGGTCAGCTCCAGTGCGTTTTCTGGATTAAGATGATACAAGCGAGCAGCATTAATGACCGAGAAAAGAAAATCTCCCAACTCCTTCGTGGCATGCTCGGCATCGTCTTTGGCTAATTCTTCTTCCAGCTCACTCAGTTCTTCACGCACTTTCTTCCAAACGTCTTCTCGCTTTTCCCAATCGAACCCAACGTTCCGTGCCTTATCTTGAATGCGATAAGCCTTAATGAGAGATGGCAACGCCTCTGGCACACCTGCCAACACACTCTTGTTTCCATCTTTTTCTTTTTGCTTAATTTGCTCCCACGTTTTTTCTACTTGCTGCTCCGTCTGCGGTTTGGCAGTGGTTTCGTCCACCCCTACTTTTGAGTCTAAAACCTCTTTTTTAGGGTCTCCTTCCCAACCAGTCCAATCGATAAATGGATGACGAAACATTAATTTACGGGCTTCCTTATCGCACACATCCGCAATATCATAAGCCCCTGTCTCATCTCCAAGGATAGCATAGAAGATGACATGCTCCAACACATCACCAAGTTCTTTACAAATATTGACCTTATCTTCCTTCAAGATAGCATCACAAAGCTCGTAAACCTCTTCTATCGTGTGCGGTCTTAAGCTGTGGTAGGTTTGTTTTCTGTCCCAAGGGCATTCCTTTCTCAGGCGTTCTTGTACGTCAAGAAGCCGACCAAAAGCCGCTATTTTTTCTTCTCTTGAGTGCATGGCTGAATTTTTATTATTGCAAAAGTAATCATTTTCAATTGAAATTTCGTAATTTTGCAATGTTTTATAAGAATTTATTATTAAAGTAGAAAACGATAAAATGGAATTGGCAAGCAAGTATAATCCACAGGATGTGGAATCTAAATGGTATGAATATTGGCTCAACAACAAATTATTTAGTTCAAAACCTGATGGGCGTGAAGCCTATACGGTGGTCATACCTCCCCCCAATGTCACAGGTGTGCTGCACATGGGACACATGCTTAACAATACCATTCAAGATATTTTAGTGCGCAGAGCACGCATGGAAGGCAAGAATGCTTGTTGGGTTCCTGGCACCGATCATGCCTCGATAGCTACCGAAGCAAAGGTTGTAGCACGCTTGGCAGAACAGGGAATCAAGAAAACAGATCTTTCAAGAGACGAGTTTTTGAAACATGCTTGGGACTGGACGCACGAACATGGCGGCATTATTTTGAAGCAGTTGCGTCGCTTAGGGGCTTCGTGTGATTGGGATCGCACCGCATTCACGATGGACGAGAAGCGTTCGGAAAGCGTTATCAAAGTGTTTTGCGACCTCTACAACAAAGGTCTTATCTACCGTGGAGTACGCATGGTGAATTGGGATCCGCAGGCACAAACAGCCTTGAGCGATGAAGAAGTTATCTATCAAGACGAGCACTCCAAGCTTTATTATCTTCGCTATCATGTAGTTGAAGACCCTGATAAGTTTGCTATCGTCGCTACGACACGTCCCGAAACGATTATGGGCGATACTGCAATGTGCATCAACCCCAATGATCCTAAGAATGCCTGGCTCAAAGGAAAACACGTTATCGTACCATTAGTGAGACGAGAAATTCCTGTTATCGAGGACGACTATGTGGATATTGAGTTTGGTACGGGATGCTTAAAGGTAACGCCAGCACATGATATTAACGACCATGCATTGGGTCTGAAACACGGACTACAAACCATCGATATCTTTAACGACAATGGTACTATTTCTGAAGAAGCAGGAATGTACGTTGGCATGGATCGTATGGACGTGCGCAAGCAAATTGCAAAAGATTTAGAAAAGGCAGGATTGATGGAGAAAGTCGAGGACTACAACAACAAAGTTGGATACTCCGAGCGCACCCATGTACCCATTGAGCCGAAGTTGTCAACACAATGGTTTCTGAAAATGCAACACTTTGCCGACCTTGCCTTGCAGCCTGTCATGGACGACGATATTCAGTTCTATCCCTCGAAGTACAAAAACACCTATCGTCACTGGCTCGAAAACATCAAAGATTGGTGTATCAGTAGACAGCTGTGGTGGGGACATCGCATTCCTGCTTATTACTTTACAGTCAACTGTAAACAAGAGGTTGTGGTGGCAGAAACGGCAGAGGCAGCCCTCAAACTGGCACAACAGAAGGACAGCGCACTCACCATGAACGACATCGAACAAGATAGTGATTGTCTCGACACATGGTTTTCATCATGGCTATGGCCTATTTCTCTCTTTGACGGCATTAACAATCCTGATAATAAAGAAATTCAATACTACTACCCCACAGCCGACCTCATCACTGGACCTGATATTATTTTCTTCTGGGTGGCACGCATGATTATGGCTGGATATGAGTATAAAGGACAGATGCCTTTCAGACACGTGTACTTTACGGGCATTGTGCGCGACAAGTTGGGCAGGAAGATGAGCAAGAGCTTAGGTAACTCGCCCGATCCTATTGCACTCATTGATAAGTACGGTGCCGATGGCGTACGTATGGGTATGATGCTCAGTGCGCCAGCAGGCAACGACATTCTCTTCGATGAAAGTTTGTGTGAACAAGGTCGTAACTTTAACAACAAGATTTGGAATGCATTCCGATTGGTAAAAGGTTGGGAGGTTACAGACGCCGAACAACCACAAACCAGCAAGTTGGCAACAGCTTGGTTCGAGGCTAAGTTGCGCACCACAAACGAAGAAGTGAACGACCTCTTCTCGAAATATCGCATCTCTGAGGCACTAATGGTTGTCTACAGGCTCTTTTGGGACGAGTTCTCAAGCTGGTATCTCGAGATGATTAAGCCTGCGTACGGAACACCTATCGACACGAAGACCTATCAGCAGACTTTGAACTTCTTTGACATCCTCTTAAAAATGCTACATCCTTTCATGCCATTTATCACGGAAGAATTGTGGCAACACTTGTATGAGCGAAAGGAAGGCGAGTCTATCATGACCCAACAGCTTGATATTCCTACGCCTACGGACGACGAAAAATCGCTGACAGAAGAGATAGAAGTGGTTAAACAGATTGTGAGTGGGGTTCGCATGATTAGAAACCAAAAGAACATCTCACCCAAAGAAGAATTAGAATTGATAGCTATTGGTGACAACCCATTTGCCACCTTTAATGACATTATCATTAAAATGGCGCATTTGTCATCCATACAAACCATGACTGACAAACCTGCTGACGTAGCACAATTCATGGTTGGCACTAACGAATTTGCCGTTCCCATCGGGAATTTGATTGATGTGGAAGCCGAGTTAAAGAAGTATGAAGACCAACTCAAACATTTGGAAGGCTTCTTAGCTGGTATTCAGAAAAAACTCAGCAACAGTAAATTTGTAGCCAATGCGCCTGAAGCAGTGGTGGCATTGGAGCGCAAGAAACAAAGTGATACGGAAGAGAAAATTGCAGCACTGAAAGATTCGATGGCAGAACTTAAAAAGAAGAAATAACCGAATGATGCGTAAACAGTTCTTTTTATGGCTCGTCCTACTCTGTACCTTGACGATTACATCGTGTAAGGATGACGATACTATTGACATTAACGACTATAACAAACAAACCATATTAGTCTATATGCCATGGTCGGGAAGTGCGCAACACAAAGGACTGTACAACTTTTTCCTACAAAATTTAGACAGCATCGAATCGGGTGTCAAAGCCCAGAAAGGACTCAAGAACTCACGCTTAGTGGTATTTCTTAGCAAATCGCCCACCGAATCAGAACTCTACGAGGTTGGTTATGTCAACAAACAAATAACGCACACCCCTATCAAGACCTATTCGGGAAAAGCATATACTACGGCTGAGGGTATTGCCCAAATCATCAATGACACGAAAGCAGCGGCTGAAGCTCTCAACTATGCACTCATCATTGGCTGCCACGGCACAGGTTGGACGTATAAAGAAAATTGGAAAGACTACCCCTACAATGCAAAACGGTATGCCTTTTCCACTCGTCAGCAACCCACGTATTGGGAACAGACTCGATTCTTTGGAAGTGTGGACGACATCCTCAATTATGCCACAGACATAGAGACCTTGGCAAAAGGAATCGCTCAAACGGGCACAAAGATGCAATACATCCTGTTTGACGATTGCTACATGGCAAATGTTGAAACAGCCTATATGCTCAAAGACGTGACTAATTTCCTTGTTGGCTCTACCAGTGAGGTTATGGCTGTTGGCATGCCGTATGCGGATATGTGGAGCAGTTTGGCATCGCCCACTCCCAACTATGGAGCTATAGTGAAGAAGTTTCATGACTTCTACTCCAATTACCGAGTGCCCTCTGGCACAATTGCCGCTATCGACTGCCGAGAGGTAGAAGCCTTAGCTGCAGTGATGAAGGACATCAATGCGAAATATTCGTTGGACGACTCGTTGCGAGACAGTGTGCAAGTACTCGATGGTTTTAAGGCAGGAATATTCTTCGATATGGGCGATTATGTAAAGTGGCTTTGTAAGAACAAGAACCTTCGTGAACGTTTTAACCAACAACTCACGAAAGCGGTACGCCATCAAAGTCATACGGACACGATTTATTCATACATTTATCCGTATGAAGGCCCCAAATATATCCCTGTGAAAACCTTTAGCGGGTTAACCATTTCAGATCCCACCATTCATGTTGCGCCATTACGTGGCATACAAAACACTGCGTGGTGGAGAGCTACGCACTAAAAACGATTACTTGCAGAGACGAGTAAACCACAACCAAAGTTAGATTTATTTGATTGGAGTGGTTTACTTCTTATACAATACATCCGCAATACCAGTTTTTCAGCATAGCGGATGAGTACAAAATGTGAAGGGAAATCTTACAACAAAATCGGGGCTACTAAATAAACACAAATGATTGATACTTATTTAGCAGCCCCGAAGTATAACGCACTCTCTCGGATTATTTCGCACTCACAGGTCTATGCTGCATTGCTTTACCAAAACTCTTATTGGGGCGATTGCTCATTTGGAAGTTAAGTACTCCTCCTTTCATCACATCACTGTAAGTAATGTAAGAGGTCTTCAAATTCCTACCGTTTAATTGAGCCGACTTGATATATACATTTTTGTCATTATTATTGGGTGCAGTGATCACAAATGTCTTACCCTCAGGCAGATGAATCGTTGCTTTCTTAAACAACGGACTTCCAAAAACAAAAATGCCATTGGATGGGTTCACTTGATAAAATCCTAACGCTGACATGATATGCCAAGCTGACATTTGCCCACAATCTTCGTTACCACAGTATCCATCTGGCTCATCAGTATAGAACTTGTTTTGTATCATTCTCACCTTTTCTGCTGTCTTATACGGTTGTCCTGCATAGACATATAAATAAGGTGTATGATGATTGGGTTCGTTACCATGTGCATACTGTCCCACCATACCAGACACATCAGGTGGAGCTCCTTCTCCAAGATCGCCTTCGACAACAAACAACTCATCAAGATTCTTCACAAAAGCGGCATCTCCACCATGCGCCTTGATTAGCCCATCGGGGTCTTGTGGCACCATAAAGGTATATTGCCAACCATTTCCCTCACAGAAATCTCCTACCCCATCTCTTTCGTTCGCTAAAAATGGGTCGTAAGGTTCGTACCATGAGCCATCTTTCATCTTTGGATGAATCTTATTTATTTTTGAATCGAAAATGGTTTGATACGACAAAGCACGTTTCAAGAAAGTATGGTAAACATCCATTCGTCCCATCTTCTTTGCCATGAGTGCAATACCCATGTCGTCTGCTGCATATTCTAACTGTATCGAAGTTGCCTCCTTAACAGCATCGGCTGGAATATATCCATAGTGCATAAAATCTTTCACACCGTTTTGCTTTGGATTCGTAGCCGTAGATATCATATAGTCTAACGCTTTGTTGGCATCGAAACCGCCAATCCCTTTTAAGTAAGCATCTGCAATCACTGGCACGGAACTATAACCTGGCATGCAATTCGTCTCACCTGAATACAATGGCCATATAGGCAGCTTTCCATTTTGATCGTAGATACTCAGCATGGAGTTAATCATATCTGGAACTTCCTTTCTCGCTATGATTGTAAACAGCGGATGTAACGTACGATAAGTATCCCATAACGAGAGCGTCGTGTAATTCTTGAATTTATTATTTCTATATACCTTGTCGTCTATGCCTCTAAAGTCTCCGTTGACGTCGCAATATAAGTTAGGTGCGATAAAAGCATGGTACATGGCTGTATAGAAGATGGTCTTTTGTCGGGGTGTCCCTTCTATTTCTATTCGTGATAACACATCGTTCCACTTTTGTATCGCTACCTGATGAACGTCATCGAAGTTCCATCCCGTCATCTCCTTTTCTAAGTTGAGTTTTGCATTGGTACAACTCACGGACGAGATAGCAACCTTTACCAAGAGTTCTTTCACTCCGTCTTTGAACGTTGCAACTGCTTTCACATCACGCCCTTGCAACTCATCGGTACCCGCAGGTGTATTCAAGTGAAACACATCAAGTGATTGGATGGGTTGATTGAACTTGGCATAAAAGAAAACCTTGTGTTGGGGTGCCCAACCATTGACAAAACGATATCCCTCAACAGTGGAATCGTCAATTTTGCGAATATAGGCTTCATAGGTTTTATTTCCAATACCATTGAACAAGTCTATCAACACGCGTGGGGTTTCTGCCTTTGTATAATTGTAACGATGCACCCCCACACGCTCTGTTGTTGTCAGTTCCACATTTACACCATTATCTAATTTTACGGCATAATAACCGGGTGATACAACTTCATTGTCATGGGAGAATTTCGACGAAGCAGCTCCTTCGAGGTTATGATCATCTCCTCGTTTGGTTCGCATCTCACCTGAATAGGGCATCAAGCTGATGTCGCCCAAATCATCACAACCTGTACCACTCAAGTGGTTATGACTAAACCCGATAATAACGCTATCACTGTAATGATAACCCGAGCACCAATCCCAACCCTTAAAGATGTTCATCGGTCCTAACTGAACGGCACTAAAAGGTACATTCGCTCCCACAAAGACATGACCGTGACCTCCAGAACCAATATAGGGATTTACAAATTGGGTATAATCTTTTTTGGCACTTAATGGCAAGGCTGCCAACAGTAAGTTTAATAAAAGAACAAAACAACGACTTCTTTTCATACAAAAAAATAAAAGGTTAAGATTTAGGATAATTACAGTTCAGGATATTAGAAGTACAAATGTGCTGTTCGTCATCCTCACTCACTTTTTAGCTTAGGCAGAGGATTTGAACTGCACTATTAAAGAAAATGCAAGCGAGCCATTCATCATTGAAAGCGCCATGCTCCGAATGATGAATGGTCGTCGCATCAAATGCTTATTCTGGTTGCATATTGGTGTACACCGTCTGAACATCGTCAAACTCTTCCAATTTCTCAATCATCTTGTCAAGAGTTTCACGTTCTTCTGGTGTCACATTCTTCAAGTCGTTAGGGATGTAAGTAAACTCTCCACCAGTCACCTCAAACCCTTCTTCCTCTAAATGTTTTTGGATATCACCAAAGCTGGTTGGTGCTCCGTAAATGGTCACCTCATTGGCTTCTTCGTCCTCATCGTATTCATCTTCGACACCGTAATCGATGAGATCAAGGATTAACTCATCCATATCGAGATTTTCTTTCTTCTTAAAAGTAAACACAGACTTATGATCAAACAAGAAAGCCAAAGAACCTGTAGTACCCAAATTTCCATTAAACTTGTTGAATACAGAACGAACATCACCTACAGTACGAGTAGTGTTGTCGGTCAGTGTATCCACCAAAATGGCAACTCCGTGTGGACCATAGCCCTCATAAGTTACTTCCTTATAATCGCTCTGGTCTTTACCAAGTGCATTTTTGATAGCACGGTCAATGTTGTCCTTAGGCATGTTCTCACGCTTAGCATTAGCAATGATGGCACGCAGTGTAGGGTTGTTTTCTGGCTCTGGTCCACCTGCTTTCACAGCAATAGCGATTTGTTTACCAATCTTCGTAAACGTACGAGCCATGTGTCCCCAACGTTTCAGTTTTGTTGCTTTACGATATTCAAATGCTCTTCCCATTGAATTTATTGATTAAAATCCTCTTCACCTAAAGAGGTCATGAACGTATTGCTACGTCACGAGTTGTTATTATTAATGAATTATTGATATATCAACGTCAATCACTTCACAAAAAACCTCTTACCGCAACTCTGCACCTAAATTCTTGGTGAGGTTTTTGATAAGTTTCTGCATTATTGCATCAATCTGCTTGTCGTTCAAGGTTTTCTGTTCATCTTGTAAAATAAAGTTCACCGCATAGCTCTTCTTGCCGTCGGGCAAGTTCTTCCCTTCGTAAACGTCAAAGAGTTCCACACGCTTCAACAGTTTCTTTTCTGTTTGAAAAGCAATCTCTTCAATCTTTTCGAAAGGAATTGCTTGGTCTAACAGCAACGCCAAATCTCGACTTACAGCAGGGATTTTAGACAACTCCTTAAACTCAACCTTCTGTTTGCGAATAGCTTTCATCACCGTAGACCAGTGGATATCGGCATAATACACCGTTGCAGAGACGCCCGCAGTTTTTAATAATCGGGGACATACCACGCCTAATTCAACCATAGGCTTTCCTCCACGATTCTTCATCGTCAAGCCTTCCGAGAAAATATTGTTATCACTCTTTTCCGAGATACACAGCCCAGCTGGCACACCCAACCGTGCAAAGATATTTTCTACATAGGCTTTGAGCTCAAAGAACGAACTATCTTCATCTGCATGCGCCCAACTACCTTCCACTCGCTTTCCAGTTATCCACAATCCTAAATGTGTTTCCTGTTTGTAGGCGTTAATAGGATTCTCTGCATCCAAACGAGCCGCATCGAAATGATAGCAATTACCAAACTCAAAAAGTCGTAAGTTTGCGTTTTTACGGTTGACGTTTCTCGCAATACTTTCCAAGCCACCAAACAACAAAGTCTGTCGCATCACACCCAAATCACTGCTCAACGGATTCATTACTTTCACCGTTGTTTCCTCCGCATACTGATTCAAATCTTGGTAATAAGCTACTTTTGTCAGTGAATTATTTAAGATTTCGTGGAAACCACTACCCACCAATTGTTCACCAATCAGATTTTCCAAATGCTGTTTCTCGTCTTCTTCTCCTAAGATGGTCAACGAACTTTTCAATTGTTGTGGTATCTCCACATTATTATATCCGTAGATACGTAAGATATCCTCCACCACATCGCATGGACGCTGCACGTCAACACGATAGGTTGGTATGGACAATTCAAGTCCTTCTGCTGTTTCCTGAAGGATTTCCATTTCAAGATTTGTCACAATCTTTTTTATCGTATCGTGTCCTATCTCTTTACCTATCAGTCCATTAACATAACTATATGAAAGTGATACTTTCGCATTTTCTATCGGTTCAGGATAAACATCCTTTATCTGCATACTCACCTTACCACCAGCCAACTGTTGACAAAGTATCGCTGCCTGTTTGAGTGCGTAGATGACACCATTAGGATCAATACCACGCTCGAAACGATAACTGGCATCTGTGCTTAGTCCGTGACGACGCGCACTCTTGCGAATGCAAGTGGGATGGAAATAAGCACTCTCTAAAACCACGTTCCTCGTGCTGGTGTAAGTACCACTTCCTTTACCGCCAAAGATACCTGCAATACACATGGGATGTTCCGCATTGCAAATACTTAAATCGTGTTCACCCAGCGTATGTTCTTCGCCATCGAGCGTTTCAAACTTTGTTCCCTCAGGTTGTGTGCGCACTACTATCCGGTTGCCTTCCACCATGTCGGCATCAAAGCAATGCATCGGCTGCCCATACGCCATCATGATGTAGTTCGTAATGTCTACAATGTTGTTGACAGGTCGCAATCCGATGACCCGCAACTTATCTTGCAGCCATTCTGGACTGTCTTTCACCTCACAATCCGTCAGCGAAATACAGGCATAGCGTTTACAGGCTTGTGTATTTTCTATTTGCACATCAATGGGCAAATCCTCGTTATCAACTTGAAAGGCATCACAATTAGGGCGATGCAAGTGAGTGGTATAACCATTTTGTTTCAACCACGCAAACAAGTCACGTGCCACGCCATAGTGAGAAAGTGCATCGGAACGGTTTGCTGTGATATCAATTTCTATCACCCAATCGCTTTCTAAATGATAATATTCTGCGGCGGGCTGACCCACTGGTGCATCTTCAGGAAGGACAATAATTCCATCGTGTGAACTTCCTACACCTATCTCGTCTTCTGCACAAATCATGCCGTATGAGTCGACACCACGAAGTTTGCTTTTCTTGATAGTGAATGATTCTTCACCATTATATAAAACGCAACCTACATCGGCAACAATGACTTTCTGTCCTGCGGCAACATTTGGCGCACCACAGACAATCTGAGAAGGCTGCTCTTTTCCTAAATCTACGGTTGTAATATGAAGGTGATCGGAATTAGGGTGCATTTCACAGGTAAGCACTTTACCTACATACAGCCCCTTCAAACCGCCTTTAATGGATTGAACTTCTTCCAAGGCATCTACCTCAAGACCGCATGATGTGAGTGCATCTGCCACCTCTTGGGGTGTCAAATCGAAGTCAACGTACTCTTTGAGCCATTTATATGAAACATTCATGATAATATGAATTTATTTTTGTGTACTATAAACTTTGCAAAAGTACTAAAAAAACGGCAGTTGGACAAATGTTACTCT
The DNA here is from genome assembly GCF_023522295.1 of Prevotella sp. TCVGH. Lineage (NCBI taxonomy): Bacteria > Pseudomonadati > Bacteroidota > Bacteroidia > Bacteroidales > Prevotellaceae > Prevotella > Prevotella sp. TCVGH. The sequence goes on from NZ_QFFX01000057.1 coordinate 16,661, forward strand.
AAAAAATAAAGGCAAAAGAAAAACGCCTGCATCTCATCCTCAAATCCGCAACTAAGCCCTTGAACGTCCTTATTGCGTTTACACGTCCTCTCATTACTGAATTTGCAGATAA
>NZ_QFFX01000058.1:0-16512 GCF_023522295.1 Prevotella sp. TCVGH
TAAGTGAATGATAATGAACAGTTAATAAATTACAAATATTTTCCAATTATTTGGAAAGCAACATAGAAGTTATGAAACAAATAGATTGCTTTTTACCATACATTGACGAAAGTCAGTACAAGAAACTGCAAAAGGCACTTGAAGAAGTCAACGCATTCGTGACACCTCACGCATTGAAAGACAGCCTTTATCAAACCACAACCATTCGACAAATTTCAAAGGAAACGAAGGGCGATTACTGCTTAATCATCACAAAGTCCACACCGTTAAAGCTGCATTACTTGGCTTTAGAACGCTTACAGCAAATAGCTGAAGACAGCAAAGCAGGACTTGTTTATGCCGACCACTATCAATTAAAAGACGATAAGTGTGTTAATGCGCCTGTGATAGACTACCAACAAGGCTCTTTGCGTGATGATTTCGATTTTGGATCGGTCTTGCTTTTCAATTCAAAAGCATTGAAAGAAAGTTGTCAACGAATGAAGAATTCTTATCAACACGCAGCTTTATATGACCTTAGACTAAAATTGAGTCAACGTTATGACTTGGTTCACGCTAACGAATACTTGTACACAGAAATAGAAGAGGACAACAGAAAAAGTGGTGAAAAGCAATTCGACTACGTAGACCCACGCAACCAAGACCGACAAAAGGAAATGGAAAGTGCCTGTACTGAGCATCTCAAGGAGATTGGAGGATACCTCAAACCATCTTTCAAGACAGTAGACTTTGTTCATGATGCATTTGAATTCGAAGCTTCTGTCATCATCCCTGTGAAGAATAGGGAGACTACTATCGACGCTGCCATACGTTCTGTGCTGGCACAAAAAGCCAATTTTAAGTACAACATTCTTGTGATAGACAACCATTCTACGGATGGTACTACCGAAAAGATAGACCAATATAAGGACGATGAGCGTGTGGTACATATTGTTCCAGAACGTAACGATTTGGGAATAGGCGGCTGTTGGAATCTCGGAATACACCACCCAAAGTGTGGAAAGTTTGCTGTTCAACTTGATAGTGACGACCTTTATCAAGACGAGAACACCTTACAAACAATTGTCAATGCGTTCTACGAACAACAGTGTGCAATGGTGATTGGCTCTTATCGCATGACCGATTTCGACCTGAACACGCTCCCTCCCGGCGTGATTGACCACAGAGAGTGGACGCCAGAAAATGGAAGAAACAACGCATTGCGTATCAATGGACTCGGTGCTCCACGTGCCTTCTACACCCCTATTGCACGACAAATAGGATTCCCCAACACGAGTTATGGCGAAGACTATGCCATGGGACTGAACATTTCACGCCATTATCAGATAGGACGTATCTACGATGTGCTATATCTGTGTCGTCGTTGGGGTGGCAACTCTGATGCCGCGCTCAGCATAGAACGTGTGAATGCGAACAATCTCTATAAAGATCGAATCCGCACATGGGAGTTACAAGCCCGTATCAACCTTCACAAAGAATAAGCGATCATGAGACAATTAACCAAAAACATCAGTCCTTGGGCATGGATACCCACGCTCTATTTTGCCGAAGGCATCCCCTATTTTATCGTTAACAACATATCGGTTATCATGTTCACCAAGATGGGTGTACCCAATGGTGACATGGCAATGTTTACCAGTTTGTTGTATCTGCCGTGGGTCATCAAACCCCTGTGGAGTCCGTTTGTAGACATTCTGCGCACCAAACGTTGGTGGATTGTGATCATGCAAGCCCTCATGAGTTTGGCTTTCGTTTTGCTGACGTTTACCCTTCCACATCCTTCACCCGACATCATCGGCTCGGGCAACACACCTGTGAGCATGTTTACGCTTACGTTAGTGCTGTTTATCATCACAGCCTTTGCATCTGCAACCCACGACATCGCTGCTGACGGATTCTACATGTTGGCACTCAATCCTTCGCAACAATCGTTCTTTGTCGGCATCAGGAGTACATTCTATCGCTTTGCCTCCATCTTCGGACAAGGCGTTTTGGTGTTCGTAGCAGGATATTTAGAGCTGCACACGGGCAACATTCCGTTGTCGTGGATGATTACCTTGGGCATTACAGGCGTCTTGTTCACCATTATTACCATTTATCACACCTTCTTTATTCCTTATCCTCAACAGGACAAAGGAAAAGTAGGTGCCACAGGTGTCCATGCTAAAGACATCGTTTCAGAGTTTGGACGCACTTTTGCAACCTATTTCAAGAAGCCCGGACTATGGATAGCCATTGCCTTCATGTTGCTGTATCGCTTACCCGAAGCATTCTTACTCAAGATGGCTGTGCCCTTTTTAGTAGATAACAGTGCTGACGGAGGCTTGTCCATGTCTACACAAGAAGTGGGATTGGTTTATGGAACCATTGGTGTCATTGCACTAACCATTGGTGGCATCATCGGTGGTATTGCGGCTTCCAACTGGGGACTCAAGAAGTCATTGTGGCCAATGGCCGCTTGCATGACCCTTCCCTGTTTTACTTTTGTGTATCTAAGTATGTTCCTTCCTCACAACATCATTGTCATCAGTGCTTGCGTGGCAGTCGAACAGTTTGGTTATGGATTTGGGTTCACTGCCTACATGCTGTACATGATGTATTTCTCTGAAGGCGAATTTAAGACCGCTCACTATGCCATTTGCACTGCATTCATGGCATTGAGCATGATGATTCCTGGCATGTTTGCCGGTTATCTGCAAGAGTGGTTAGGCTACGAACATTTCTTCTGGTTAGTCATTGCCTGTTGTGCAGCCACGGTTATGGTTACATTACTGATTAAAGTTGACCCCGAATACGGTAGAAAGAAGGCTCATAAAAATGAAGCATAAGATGAAAAAACTACTGCTATGCGCACTGTTGGGCATCATGTCCCTATCCACAACAGCCAAAGCCCCCAAGGTTTTGACAGGTATCGACATGTTAGAACGCCAGAATTTCAAGCCATTACAAGGCAAGCGCATTGGCCTCATCACCAATCCGACAGGAGTTAATCGTTATCTGAAATCAACCATCGACATCTTGCACGATGCCCCCAACGTACAATTGGTGGCACTCTACGGTCCTGAACATGGCGTGCGAGGCGATATCTATGCAGGAGCAAAAGTGCAAGATCAAAAAGACGAAAAGACAGGTTTACCCATCTTCTCTCTTTATGGTAAAACTCGCAAAGCCACCAAAGAAATGCTTCGTGGCATCGATGCTTTGGTGTACGACATTCAAGACATTGGCTCACGCTCGTTCACCTTTATCAGCACCATGGGTTTGGCGATGGAAGCGGCTGCCGAAAATGGCATTGAATTCATTATTTTAGACCGCCCCAACCCACTTGGTGGACTGCACGTCGAAGGCAATGTGGTGGAAGATGATTGCGTATCGTTTGTCAGTCAGTTTCGTATTCCATATATTTACGGACTCACTTGTGGTGAGTTAGCCAAAATGCTCAATGGTGAGCGAATGCTCGCCAACGGTGTTCAATGCAAGCTAACCGTCATCAAAATGAAAGGCTGGAAACGCAAAATGACCTTTGCAGACACGGGGTTGCCGTGGATAGCATCGTCTCCACACATTCCACAAGCCCTCACTGCATGGTATTATCCTACTACTGGCATTGTTGGAGAGTTGGGATATCTGTCTATTGGAGTTGGGTACACCCTTCCCTTCCAGTTGTTTGCTGCTTCTTGGATTGATGCCGAAGAGTTAGCAAACGCCATGAATGCGCAGCAAATGCCGGGCGTTACATTCCGTCCCATTCACTTACGACCCTTTTACAGCACAGGAAAAGGCGAACAATTACAAGGCATTCAGATTCATATCACCAACTATAAAACGGTTCAACTCACCCCTATCCAGTTTGTGCTGATGCAGGAAATAGCACGTTTGTATCCCGAACATTCGGTGATGGAGCATGCCAACCAACAACGATTCTCCATGTTCGACAAGGTGTGTGGCTCCAAACAAATACGCCAACGCTTCATGCTTCGTAACCAATGGAGCGACATTGAATCGTATTGGAACAAGGACGTGAAGCCCTTTAAGATACTGTCAAAGAAATATTACCTTTACCGATAAACAGTTTGTAGCAATGACACACGACTCGAGTAAGCAGAGCCAGCGCATCTTGGCGATTGACATCTTGCGAGGAATTACTATTGCTGGGATGATTCTTGTGAACAATCCAGGCAGTTGGGCGCACATGTTTGCCCCTTTGGAGCATGCAGAATGGAACGGCATGACGCCTACCGACTTAGTTTTTCCGTTCTTTATGTTCGTCATGGGAATGTGCATTTTCATCTCTATGCAAAAGTTTGATTTTGCCTGTAACCGTGCAACGGTTTACAAAATCATTAAACGTGCGCTCCTTCTCTACCTCATTGGCATTGCCATTGGGTGGTTTTCACGCTTCTGCTATCGTTGGGCTTACCCTTTAGAAGACGCCACCTTTGGCGAACAACTGTGGTACAGCGTGTGGACGTTCGACAAGGCTCGTCTCACTGGTGTACTGGCACGATTGGCAGTTTGTTATGGCATCACAGCGCTGTTGGGTGTCAGTGTTCGACATAAGTATTTGCCGCACATCGCTGTAACCATATTGATAGGTTACACCCTGCTATTGTTTTTCGGCAACGGCTTTGCCTATAACGAGACGAATATCCTCGCCATCGTGGACAAAGCCGTGCTATCCGATGCACACATGTACCACGACAATGGCATTGACCCCGAAGGACTTCTCAGTACACTGCCTGCCATTGCCCACACACTCATCGGCTTTTTGGTGGGGCGGATGCTGTTTAGGAAAGACCAACAACCACTGTCTTCCAATCCTCAATCACAGATTCTCTTGTCGAAAGTCGTGCCACTCTTTGTCATAGGTACTATCCTCACTTTTAGTGGCTTGCTCCTTTCTTATGGTTGTCCCTTGAACAAAAAGATTTGGTCTCCCACCTATGTGCTTGCTTCTTGTGGTTTGGCGTCTACCTTACTTGCCCTGCTCATCTGGATAATCGATATCAAGGGTCATCGCAACTGGTGTACCTTCTTTGCCGTTTTCGGTATGAATCCGCTCTTCTTATTTGTCATGAGCGGTGTGATTGCCATTGTGTTTGGGTCTTTCCAATTTCCTTTTGGAGCAGAGCCGACCTCCATTACGGGTTTTCTCTACCGAGATTTGTACGCTCCTCTGTTTGGTGCAAACTTGGGTTCGTTAGCACATGCGCTGACCATCCTCGCCTTGTTATGGCTCATTGGTTATCCTCTCTATAAGAAACGTATTTACATTAAATTATAAATCATCATCTATCCTATGAATCCTTCCACACTACTTATTGCAGATAGTGGCTCTACCAAGACCGATTGGCGTATCATTCAAGATAGGAAAGAGACACATGCCATTGCCACAAAGGGCATGAATCCATTCTTTCAAACACCTTCGGAAATGGAAACAGAGCTGCGCTCATCCTTGCTTCCACATCTTCCAGTTCCATCATTTGACGCCATTTACTTCTACGGAGCAGGGTGTACACCCGAAAAATCACAAATCGTGGCGCAATCATTGCAGCAGTGCATCAAGGTAAAAGACTGCATCGAGGTACATTCAGACTTATTAGCAGCTGCTCGTGGACTATGTGGACACCAGCCAGGCATTGCCTGTATTCTTGGAACAGGCTCCAACTCGTGTTTCTTCGACGGCACAGCGATTACGGCGAATGTGCCTGCTTTGGGTTTTATCTTGGGCGATGAGGGCAGTGGTGCCAATCTTGGAAAGCGATTGGTGGGCGACTTACTTAAAAATCAATTGGACGATGAACTCAAAAACAAATTCTTCTGTCAGTTCAACACCAGTATGGCAGAGGTCATTGACAAAGTCTATCGCCAGCCTTTTCCCAGTAGATATTTGGCAAGTCTCAATGTCTTTTTGGAGCAAAACCGCACACACGAAGGCATTCATCGGCTGCTCGTCCGGGCATTTCAAGATTTCATAGAACGAAATGTGATGCAATATTCCTACGAGAAATATGCCATGAATTGCATTGGTACCATTGCAGTGGTCTATCAACCCGAACTTGCCGAAGCGGCTGACAGGTGCGGTGTGAAGCTCGGCAAGATTTGCAAAAGTCCCACAGAAGGGCTTATTCAATATCACACAGAAACGCATTAAACAATAGAACTATGAGCTTTCAGAAAATTACGGAAGAGACATCGCTTTACAATGACTTGGAGAACAAGTCAGTTACAGAGATACTCAACGACATTAACACCGAAGACCAGAAAATAGCAATAGCGGTACAAAAAACCATACCACAAGTTGCCAAGTTGGTAGAACAAATTGTTCCGCGCATGAAACGAGGTGGGCGCATCTTTTATATGGGTGCAGGTACCAGTGGCAGGTTAGGTGTCTTAGATGCTTCCGAGCTCCCCCCAACGTTCGGTGTACCCAAGACATTAGTCATTGGGCTTATTGCTGGAGGCGACACCGCTTTGCGTAATGCAGTGGAAAACGCTGAAGACAACAATGAACATGGGTGGAACGAGCTGGCAGAACACAATATTAACAGCAACGATACCGTCATAGGCATTGCCGCATCGGGTACGACTCCCTACGTTGTGGGCGCCTTGCGCGATGCACGCGAACATGGTATCCTCACGGCATGTATCACCAGTAATCCTGAATCGCCAATGGCAGCCGAGTCGGATATCGCCATAGAAATGATTGTAGGACCTGAATACGTTACAGGAAGTTCACGCATGAAATCGGGTACAGGACAGAAAATGATTCTGAACATGATAAGCACAGCAGTGATGATTAAGTTAGGACGTGTAAAAGGCAACAAGATGGTGAACATGCAACTCACCAACCAAAAACTCATTGATCGTGGTACTCGTATGCTTGTCGACTTATTAGGTTTGGACTATGGTAAAGCCAAAAACCTGCTAATTCTTCACGGTTCGGTAGAAAACGCATTGGAAGAAGCCCAAAAGCGGCATCAGTAATCATCCTTCAACTTACTATTTGCAGATATGAAAAAAATATTTTTATTACTCTGTATTGCCCTCGTGGCAACAGTCACACAGGTATATGCCATGGATAGAGCCACATACCACTCACAGAAGAAGTGCACTGCCCAAACGCAAACCGTCACCGATAGCATATTGAACGCACCTCACAAATATCATGAGCATTATTACGAAAGGCTGCAACTCTTTGACCATCAACCAGCCATACAATGCACAGACATTGTGATGTTGGGCAACAGTCTTACCGAAGGAGGTGGCGATTGGAGCCAAAGATTAGGCAAAAACAATATTGTGAACCGTGGCATTAGCGGAGATATAGCCATGGGCATTTACGACAGATTATATCAAATCTTGCCCTACCACCCTGCAAAAATATTCTTGTTGGTAGGGGTCAACGATGTGAGTCACGACCTCAGCACCGATAGCATTGTACACATGATACAAACAGTCATCACCGCCATTCGCACTCAGTCGCCGCAAACACAACTCTATGTGCAAAGCATGCTACCTATAAGAGAAGCAACGGGCAGATGGAAACGGCTCACTGGAAAGACTCCGCAAATACCCGAAATCAATGCAAAGATAGAAATATGGACTGCCGAACACGGCATTCCGTACATCAATCTGTTCCCCTACTTCACCGAAACCGATACCGCTATCATGCGCGCAGCACTCACTTACGACGGTTTGCACCTCACAGAAGCGGGGTATGCGATATGGACACAACTGTTGAAAAAGTTTCTATAAGGTGTAAAAGTGGAATACGAATGCACCCAATACAAACTCGTAAAGCAAGCGTAGAATTCCTCTTTTTGTCCTAATTTTTGACACTTCCGAGACTCCCCCAAATCCTTCGATTTATTAAAGCATTACATTAAGGCGGTTATCTACATGGGTTAACCGCCTTATTTGCATGAGTTAGTCGCCTTATCTCCATGGGTTAAGAATACTGAAGCATGAGAGGAAGAAAAACAGGGCATTTACCCATGCTCACTATGCTATATAACTCTTTATCTATCTGCTTGTTATAAAGTTGAAATATAAAAATGTCGAGCAGTATAAAATTTGCAAAAAATGAGGTTGTCTTTTGAATTTTCCTCTCATTTTCGCCCAAAAATAAATCGCTATTTTGTAAAAATAATTCACATTTAATTCGATAGCAACCAACCTGATTTTATCTTATTCTAACGACACTCCCCACTTCTTTTCCAATGCCTGTATTCGTTCGTGTGTTTGACGAACAAATTCTTGATATGCAACGCTATTGGCATCGAAAGGTCGATGAGCCAAGGCAGCCTTCACGGGTCGCCAATCTTCTATAAACTTCTTAGCCTCATCGCTCAAATAGGTCTCAGAGAAACGTTCCCAAATATAAGAAACAGCCTGATAGGACGGGTGCAACATATCTTCTTGATAAAAACGATAATCGCGCAGCTCATCGTTGACAATCTCGTAAGCAGGAAAATAGGTTACCGTATCTGGATAACGCCGAGTGAGTTGGTTAGCAGCCAACAACAACGTAGCCTTAGACAGTTGACTGCCATGGTAGCCATATTTAGCATAACGAATAGGACTCACCGTAAGGATGATACGCACGGCAGGATTGCGTTTCTGCAAGCATTCTATGGCTTTGGATAAGTACTCGGTACAGGCATCAATGCTTAACTCCTCTTCACGGAACAAGCGTTGCGGACGCTTTTGGCAGTTGTCGACAATCTCGCCCGTTTCTTTGAAGACATATACGTGATTAGTACCCAAAGTAAACACCGCCACCTGAGGGTTGACCTTGGCACGCTCTACCGTATGCAGGATGCTGGCAGGATTGTACATCACACCATAGGGATTGACTATGGCATTGAATTTTTCTTCTATAAAACGCTTGCCTATATTATCGGCAAAGCACGAACCAACCAAGAAGATGTGCTCGAATGGAGCAATGGTAAAGGTGGGAGGTTCTATCTGGACAATCGTTCTAAATTGCATACGTCCGTACATTTACTTCCTTATTTGCCTCAACTCATCATGAGATGTGCGTAACCAACTCACTTGAAAATTCATTCTTTGGTCGGTTACAAACTTGCTTTGGCGAAGTTACATATAATTTTTTAAGAAGGTAGGACATCTGATTATTTTTCGTATCTTTGTTGCATTATTTCACTCTTAAGCATGTCTTTTTATGAAAAAACTCTCTAAACCTTCTCTGAAAGACTGGCGTCAACAACTTGCAGCGCTTGTGTTACGCTTTCCAACTTCTATCTTTTTCTGTATCATTACTTGCGCATCATGGATTTTCCTCAATCATAAGTTTCAGGAAGCAACAGACATCGATGCTATGAAAGTCTTCCTCATGCTCTACCCTGTTACCGCTTTATTTTTGTCGCTACAACTCCATTTATGGACAGAAGAGTGGCAACAACAAAAAAGAGTGTGGCAAGTTCATCTCGGCATACAAGTGGTTTGGCTCGGCATCTGCGCACTGTTGGCAAACTCTTATACGAATACCATTGAGCAAAATATTGCTATTGTGGTGCTTGCTACTGTGATGGGTGTTGGTTGGTTTACCCTCCCCTATTACCAGCAACGCAACGATAGACCCGCTATCAATTTTCTGCTGAACCTCATAGGAGGTTGTAGTTTGGCTTTCGTCATATCGCTTGGCGTGCTAATAGGACTGTCTTTGTTGCTACAATCGCTCACCTCACTGTTTTTGTTAGATATCAAATACACCATCTATTTGGACTTATCTGCCGTGTGCTTCACGCTCATCGCACCTGTATTACTCATGGCTTCACTACCACAAGGAGCCAACAAGTTTAGTGAGAGTAATTGGCTACAGAATCGTTTTGGCAATGGGGTGATTCATTATCTCTTGATACCGTTACACATGGCATACACCATTACCCTGTATGCATATACCGCCAAAATTATCATTACATGGGAGTTGCCCAATGGTTGGGTGTCTTGGTTAGTGTCTGTGTTGATGCTACTCACTGTTATCATCGTCTTTTTGCTCTATCCTATACATCATGAAAAAGAGGTCAAGAGGTTCGATCAATTCATTGTTCGCTATCTACCTGTCATTGTCCTGCCCCTCCTCGTATTGATGTCTGTGGGTATTTACAGGCGTTTTAGCGATTACGGTGTCACCATTTATCGGCTATATCTTTTGATATTCAATGTTTGGTGCTATGCTGTGTGCTTGGGGCTAATAGTCTGTCGCAGTAGAAGGGTGATTTGGATCATCAACTCCTTTTTAATGGTGTGGGCTTTGACTTCTATCTTCCCCTACAATATCGCCAGCTATACCCGAAACAAATTGACAAACGAAGTAAAGCATTTGGCAGCCCAACAGCCAGACATCAAATTGCCCATGAATAGTGTCACCTATGACAAACTATTGCAAGGGCTAAGCTATATAGATGCGAAAAAGACGGACGGGAAGCTATCCTATCTCCGTACAACTTATGGAATGAAGTGTACGGAAGAGCTATTACAACCAAAGGTTGAAACCTTTGGCTACGAGTTTGACAAGAAAGTGAAAAACAACAAAGGGAAACCTGCCTCAGTGCAAAGCATGGTGAGCTATGAATGTAATTTTGAAAAGAGCGATGTGCTTGTATCCATTCCCGCAGGATTTCACCATGTTGCAAATATTGCTGCCTATGACGAGGAGAATGTCACAGGATATTTACAAGGAGATTCGATGCGCATTGTGCTTAAAGATAATATTGACGGTCAGATGATTAACGATGAGTATCTTGTCAGTTTATCAGACCTCGAAGCCATGGCGAATACGGAAAAAATACACGATATCAAACTTAAAGGCAAGAAGACACAGCTAACCATCACTTACTTTTTATTGAGATACAGGGAAGAGGTGGAAAGGCTGCACATCGTAGGGTATGTGTTTGTTCCATAAACGGTTGTTGAATGAATTGACAACAGCATGAAAAAGTCCGAAAAGCAACCGTGCTTTTCGGACCTTTTTTAATTCAATTGTTTTATCTTCTCAACGCTTGAAATCATTTACTATCTTGAGTTGTCGCACCAGTTTTACGTTGACGAATCTCCAAACCAATGCCCAATAAAATACAGATGACTAACAAGGCAAAGGCAATATATGCCACCGTCTCTGTTCGATCGACCGATTTGGGGAAGAAACTCAACACCACTTGATGCTTACCGGGCTTCACTTGTATGGCACGAAGAATATAATTGACACGTCCCACAGGCACCTCTTTCCCATCGACCGTTGCAGTCCATTCAGGATAGTAGTTCTCTGAGAACACCAATACCCCACCCTTTGCCGACTCAACCTCGTAGGTGAGCTGGTTTGGCTCATAGGTCTTCATGGTTACTTGTGCATGATGGTCTTGCTCACAGCTACTGCCCAAGTCATCTCTAAACTTCTTGTCAGCAACCGCTTCCGCACGAAGATTGAGCTTGCCCACCATTTCTAATTCCTCATTGGCATTATTAACATAAGTCACCTTGTCGACAAACCAAGCGTTACCAAAAGCGTATGGATTTTTTAACGGAACAGTCTGACCGCCTTGTAATGGCATGATGAAGAATTTGGTGTTCAGCATATTCAAGACAGGGGAGATGCTATCCCCATTGAGTTTGGTCATATCGCCTTGCGCTTCGAAAATACTTTTCATTAGTTTCTCCATCTCTGGGGCGATATACGTCTCTATCATTTCTTGGTAGCGGCGCAACTTTGCAGGATGATACCCTCCAATACTCTTGTGGAAATAACTGGTCTCATTTTCGTTAAAGGTACTCGTTGCGAGGTTTAACACACGGTAATCAAGTTCTTTCGTCTGCAAAATTTGCTGGTCGGTAGGTGTCATCTCAATAGGATTGTCGCGCACACTCTTCTCTACAAACATGCCATCATTGAGATAACGTTTGTTGACTTGCCACATATCTACAAGGCACAGCACAATCACCAACCCTACAAAGGCAGACTTTTTAAGTTTGTTGGCGCGATAAAGCAGCAGCAAGAAAGTGCCAATCACAATAATAAAGAACGACCGCCAACAATCATCAGTAAAGATAGCTTGCCGCATTTCACGAAGATTGGCGATTAATTGTCCTTGATACTCCGCAGGAATGTTCTTCATTGCTTCCAGCTCTTGTGCGGAAACAAAATTAGAAAAGAAAACACTGGGCATGAGGGCAAACAACAAACAAAAGCCTGCAGTGAGCCCAAAGCTGATATATACATATTTAATTTGCTTATTCAATACCGATGGCGTGTCCAAGATTTTCTTCAAACCTAACATTGCCAACAATGGAATGGTAAACTCTGCTATCACCAAAATCGATGCCACCGTGCGAAACTTAGCATACATAGGCATGTAATCGATAAAGAAATTGGTCAATGGCATGAAGTTCTTTCCCCACGAAAGCAAGATGGAAAGGACGGTAGCTGCCAACAAAGCCCACTTCATAGGACCTTTGACGATGAACAATGCCAAGATGAAGAGCATCAACACGAATGCGCCAACATACACAGGTCCACTGGTTCCGGGTTGCTCTCCCCAATACTGACCTATTTGTTGGTAGATTTGAATAAAATTAGGATCAGCTTTTTTCATAGCCGTCTCATTCTGGGACAGAGGAACAGAAGCTCCTCCCTTGGCATTCGGAATGAGCAGCGTCCACGTTTCACCAATACCGTAACTCCATTGAGTAATGTAATCACGCTCCAAACCACTATTGGTTTGATTGGCTGTATTCGCTTTTACCAGTTCGCTCTTGCCACGCATGGATTCCTTGCTGTATTCCCACGTGTGGTACAAGTTGCTCAAGTTCATACAAATGCCGAGACAGGCAGCAGCAGCACACACTGCTGTTGCTTTACCAAAATGTAGCAGTTGCTTATTCTTAATGGCTTGAACAAGATAAGCTATCACCATGAACAACACCACAAACAGATAATAATACGTCATCTGCACATGGTTGGCTTTCACTTCAAACGCTGTAAACAAAGCGGTGAGAATGAAGCCCCACAGGTATTTGCCTCGATACGCAAGCACCAAACCCGCTATCATTGGGGGCAAATATGCCAATGCCATGACCTTCCATATATGCCCGGCAGCGATGATAATGAAGAAGTAACTGGAAAAAGCCCATATAATTGACCCCAACACAGCCAACTCCTGACGGAAATCGAATGCACGCAGAAGGATATAAAAGCCTAACAAATAGGCAAAGACATACCACACATTTTCAGGAAGCCACAAATGGTATGCATCCATTACCTTGCTCAAGGCATCAGTACTCTTATACGAAGGGGCTGTTTGATAGGTGGGCATACCACCGAAAACAGAATTGGTCCAACGGGTTCGTTCGCCTGTTCGTTCAAAATATGTTTGCTGTTCGTGTCCCATGCCACGCCCAGCAGAGGCATCATGTTGGAACAAAATGCGACCGTCCAAACTCGCTGGAACAAAATAAGCAAATGAGATAAGGGCAAAAAGCACAACAGCGGCAACATCTAAGCCATATTTCTTCCAAACTTCCATGATAGTTTTGTTATGATTATATTTTGCCACAAAGATAACAAAAGTTTAGGGCTTAACACGGATTATATTTCCTTTTTTGCTATCTTTGCAAGAAAACGAGAACGATTGGATATGCAGATAGGCGTGATTGTGGCAATGGATAAGGAATTTGTACAATTGAAATCCTTATTGGAAAACAGTCAAATGGAACAAGACAACCATTTGAGTTTTGTCAAAGGACGAATCAAACAAAACGAAATTGTGTTGATGCAATGTGGCATAGGCAAGGTGAACGCTGCCATTGGAGCCGTAGAAATGATTCATCGCTATCAGCCACAACTCATCGTATCATCGGGCTGTGCCGGAGCTGCTGATACGGCATTGAACCCCAAAGATGTGATTGTAAGCACCGAGTGTTGCTATCATGATGCGTATTGTGGCAAGGAATGCGCCAAAGGACAAATCATGGGAATGCCCGCAAGCTATGTGTCTCCGCCAGAATTAGTCAACAAAGCGTTGTCTCTATCCTATCACAAAAACATCAAAAGCGGACTCATTGTAAGCGGAGATTGGTTTGTGGACAGTCGTGAAAAGATGCAACACATCCTTCAATCATTTCCAAAAGCGGCAGCCGTGGATATGGAAAGTGGTGCAATTGCGCAAACCTGCCATCTGTACCACATTCCTTTTATCTCATTTCGTATCATTAGTGATGTCCCGCTGAAGGATACAGAGGCATCACAATACTACAACTTTTGGGAACAAATAGCACACGACTCGTTTGAAGTAACGAAAGACTTTTTGCAAAAGATTTAAGCAAAACCACGACATCTTCTTGCAACAAACAAGAGAAAACGCATCACCCAAAAACTAAAAAACTCACAAACTAAAAAACTTAAAGATGAACAAAATACCTTCATTCACCATTGATCACAACAAATTGTTGCGAGGAATTTATGTAAGTAGACAAGACATCATTGGCTCGGAAGTCATTACCACCTTCGACATACGCATGAAAGAGCCTAACCGTGAGCCCGTTTTGCACATTGGTGCCTTGCACACTATCGAACATTTAGCTGCTACTTATCTGCGCAACGATGCACAGTGGAAAGAAAAAATCATTTATTGGGGACCTATGGGATGCCTCACTGGCAACTACCTGATTGTGCATGGCGACTTGAAAAGTCGTGATATTGTCGATTTGATGATACACACCTTTGAGTTTGTTGCTAACTTTGAAGGTGAAATACCGGGCACACAAGCCCAAGATTGTGGCAACTATTTGCTGCACGACCTGCCCATGGCGCGCTACGAAGCGCACAAATTTCTAACCGAAGTGTTGGAGAAAATAGAAGAGAAAAACTTGATTTACCCGAAATAAATGGTGCGACGTGATTGCCCAAATACATCCTTGACAGCGAACAACAGTATCCCTTAACAACCGATAAGCATGCAAAAATTCTTCTTTATTCTTTTGTTTGCTTGGATTGGCACAAGTCTTTCTGTGAATGCACAGCGCAAGATTGTGGTGTACGA
Source organism: Prevotella sp. TCVGH (assembly GCF_023522295.1). NCBI lineage: Bacteria > Pseudomonadati > Bacteroidota > Bacteroidia > Bacteroidales > Prevotellaceae > Prevotella > Prevotella sp. TCVGH. Next base: position 15,060 of record NZ_QFFX01000058.1, read on the forward strand.
TGCCGAGACCAAAGTACCCATGCGCAAGGTTTGGGTTTGGGCAGACACGCAAAAATGCGACTCAACGAACTATCTTGGACAAACGACTATCCCCCAACAGTTTGACACGCTCACTGTCATCAGGCCCAAATATTTACCACTTCGCATCCCTGCCCGAATGGTAGGCGACTCCATTTCGATGATAAAAGACGAAAAGATGATAGGCGAAGTAGTTGTTTATGGAAAGGATATGCAGACACAACTCAACAAGACGGTTCAAGGATGGATGAAAGCGGATGCCAATGAACGAGCCATGTTAGACCCCTCCTCGGGCGTTGCATTCGATTTCTTCTCTATGTTCGACTTCAAAGCTAAGAAACATCGAAAGCAAAGGCAACGCATGCTCAACTCATTCAAACAGATGGACAAGCTGGACGAAGACCCGATTATCCAAATCTATAAGGAAACCCAAAAAGAGCAACAGCAAAAGAAGAGATAACTTGGATAGCATCAGAACTAAAACAACTCAATGGGAAACAGATTTGTCTCCATTGAGTTGTGAACTTTCAAAGCATTGATAACCTATTTCAGTATCTCATTTTTCACGCTGTGGAAGCTATCAACGTGTTATCAAAGCATGGATTGCATGATGACGATTTTTTAGTTATTCATCAAGTTTGTTCAAGGCATAGACGTAGGCACCTAATGCAATCGATTCGCTCGCCCCATTTTTCGATACGATGACCCCTATTCGCTTCATCGGGTCGTAATCAACCTGAACGCTACTACCAAGCACATTAATCTTCACAGCGCCACCCCTTGTAAAGTCTGCAAACTGTTGTTCGTCCTCCAAGTTGTACACTTTCATTTGCATGTGTCCGACCTCCTCGCCATTCATCATTTTAAGTTTGCTGTTCATCTCGCCTACCAAAGCTGGCAAAATATGGGCTGACGCCTTCGATACACCTCCACCAATGACGACCAATCCATCGACAATGGTATCAGCCATAGCAATGGCATCGCCTGCCATCTCACCAAACTCTGCAAAGCTCTTCTTGGCAGCATCCACATTGCCGTCTATCTTTCCTGCGATAATATCATTGATGTCTTTGGGTTCAAGGTCACGCTCATCGTTAGAAAGCTCACGATATACACGTTTGATAGCACGGATGGCGACGCTATCCTCCACAATATATGCAGGATATTTCTTGTTACGAAAGCACCAAATATCACCGCCCAATCCGTTATCTCCAACTAACAATTCACCATTGATGACCACACCAGCACCGAAACCTGTGCCGAACGTGAGACCTAAGAGATTGTTAAACCCAAATCGGTCATTAGAAAAACAGCATTGTATATACTTGATCCATAAATATTTACTAACTTTACCACGAAAAAAAAGTATATACTCCTATGCGCGACTGTGACATAAAGTTCGTAAATAAGGAAATAACACCTTTTGGTGGTCTTT
>NZ_QFFX01000059.1:0-16003 GCF_023522295.1 Prevotella sp. TCVGH
ATGCAAAGATAACAAATACTTATGAAATTATGTGCATGAAGAGAGGAGGGATGCAACTGGGTTTTACGACTGACCCGCTATTGATGCAGCAAACTCTGTCATCAGAATGAAAATCTCCTTGTCAGGCGACTATGCCAAGTTTGATCCGTTCCTTTCCTTTAAAGCCTGGGACTTGAAAGGCAAGGGCAAGGATATTCACACTTCGACAGGTAAAGATGTGAATATGATTTGGGAGCAGTATTATGAGAAAAGTCCATTCTCCACGGCATCTGCTCAAATCAAAGGCTCTTATTCGTCTTTTTCTGCCTCACTTATTCTTACCAACTCTGACAGACAGGAGGGTAAAGTAAGTATCCGTGCCACGGTGTACAAAGATGAAAAAGTTATTCGTGACCAGACTTTGAACGTAGAAATACTTCCTTCTGACATATCAATCAGTATAGGCTATGTACCAGAAGAAGGTTTTACCAAAATCAATTAGGAGGACTGACGATGGAACAACAAGAAAACAGAATCGTCCTTTTTGCAAACCAAAAAGGCGGAGTCGGTAAGACAACCTTATGCGGTTTATTCGCAAACTATCTCTCCGTTGAGAAAGAAGTGCCATTACTTGTTATTGATGCTGACCCACAACAGACTTTCTCCGGTCGCCGTAAAGACGATTTGCGCAGACAGACAGATGTACCTTATGTAGTTCAGTCTATGACCATTAAAAGTCCTGATAGTACCCGCACCATCATGCAGAATTTGCGCACACTGCCAGGTACAACGGTAATCGATACTCCGGGCAGCTTAACACAAGACGGTATGCTTCAGCTCTTGATCAATGCCGATTACATCATTTGCCCCTATCATTACGACCTCAATACGATAGATTCCACTCGTGCTTTTATCCTTGCAGTATTCCGTTTGCGTCAGACTCACCCACAAATCAAGGCACAATTCATCTTCGTCTGCAACAAGTATGATGTGCGAGTTGGAAAAAATAGCGAGCTGAAAGCATGGAAGATTGTGGACGAATACTTTCAGAAGTTCGGTATTCTCGCTCCTCGCATAGGTAGTTATGCTGACTTGGAACGTTATAACACTATTGACAACAATGACAAGGTGGCAAAACACACCAAACGTTGCTTCGATTTCATTTACAAAACCATATATAACATAGATGACAATGACTAAGTATAAATCAGATATAGCCGACTCTGCATCGAATATGATGCAGCTGCCAGGAACGTTGGAAGGGATGCTCCAGGATATTCATGGACAAAAGGAAGTTTCTACCTCACAAGAAGAGAGTATTGAAATTGCAACACCAACAGCGCCACCTCCTACACCAGTAGCCCCGAAAAAGGCTAAAAGGCAGAAACAGCCTGTTTTATCCCAGGCTTCTGCTCCGACAATGGTAGATGGTGATGAGCTTTGGACAGCCTTCTGTACCCAGTGTGCAGAAGAAGACAACTTGCCCAAAATAGTAGGGAAAGATGGCAATATGACCCTTTGCAAAGTAAACAAGGATATTCTTGCCACATTCCGTAAATATGCGGTCGGTGGCTACTCCACCCAAACCATCGTCAACGCCATCCTTCATAGTTTTGTGCTGCATTACAAGAAGGAGTTTAGTCAATACAAGGTTACAGGTAAGCCTCTGTTATAACACTGGTATGCTTAAAGAGTACTTTCAGAAACTTGGCAGAAATGCTATTTCCAAATGTTCGAAATGGCTCTTGATTGCGGTCATTGCTTGCATCACATGGATTGGCTTCATTGATGAGCAAGTCAAATCAACAGGCCAAAGACTATACGAACAAGGGCAGCAGCTTTACAAAGAGACTGAAAGCCCGTCTTTGCCTCCAGCTAAGAAAGACAGTGTGCTTAATAAGTATATCGAAAAGAATAAACACTATGAGTAGAATTGCAACCATATGGAACGCCGACAAGATTAACTTCCTGGTCGAAAACTATGCCCATGCGAGCAATCGTAAGTTGGCAGATACCCTTGGTGTATCTATCCCTTCTGTTAAAATCAAGGCTCGAGAACTGGGATTAAAGAAAGAGTGCGCCAAACGCAAGATATTTCCTTCTTTGGAGGCTAATATTCTTAGAATGAGTGAAAGCAGCTCGTATCGGACGATTGCGAACAAGCTGAACATTTCCGTTTCTTCGGTACACTCTACCATCAACGATGCTACCAAAAAAGGCTTTCAAAAACGTAGTCGTGAGAAGACTGGCAAAATCATGTCCGAGACAAGGGTACGTCTCATCAAGAGGGAGCGAGCAAGAGCCGTTTTCGGACTCAACCAGAAGACAAAAATCAAGCTGTTCCCCAACAAACAGAAATACCATATGCGAGACCGCCTGAAAAGATGCAGATATGAAGTTGAGCATAATGGTATGGATGTTTATATTGATGATGAGACACGCCGTCATGCCAATATCGAGACGGAAGCACAGAAAATAGGATTCAATATACAACTCCCCTATATAACATATTATCCATTAGATTTTGTTACAGAGAACGGTGACGCAGAAGAAGAAATCTTCACCGAGCTCAAAAGAAAGAACATTCATGGTTAATAGATTAACTTAAAACAAAAAATTATGTCACAATGCAAAGGAAAGGTCATCGCAATAGGCGAGACCAAAACTGGCGAAAGTCAGAGAGGTAAGTGGGCATCCCAACAGTGGGTGGTCGAGGAGCAAGGGCAGCAATACCCTGAACATTGGGTGCTTGAAACCTTCGGTGAAGAGAACATTAACAAGTACGACCTTCATGTTGGCGATGTGGTGGACGTGAAATACAATGCACGCTACACGGAGAAGAATGGCAGCTACTACCCTTCAAACCGTCCATGGGAGGTGGTGAAGGAACAACAACAAGCCTAATCCACAGAACCAAGCTAATGATAGATACGGACAGCATAAAAAGTGTTGTCCGTATCTTTTTTGTTACACTATGTAGATAATAAAGCCATTTAATCACTGAAAAAGCAATCAACAAGTCAGTTTCTTTCCCTTGATAGTTATAAAAGACACAAGTATTATTGTATTTTGGTTCCAAAGCCATACTTTTGTAATCGTTTTTGCAAAGAACTTTATTTGAACTTTGAAATTTTGCAAAAAACAAAGAAACATAAAACTTATTTGCGTCTATGTTTGGAACATTCATGACCGTTATCATTATCGGGTATATAGGCTATTATGGATATAACATCATTCATGATCTTTACTTTGACAAGTCAGGTGAGATAGTCGTTGCTGCCCACGTCGAGGAGCAGGAAGTGGACATCAAGGACGAATTAGGAAGTTTCACCCAATACGATGCCAACGAAGATCGAAAGATTGCCGAACAAAAGAAAAAGGAAGCCAAAGCTACCGAAGGAAAGTCAACGGAGGAAAACGGTTCTGCCTTCTCTCAAAAGTCTGCCATACCCAATCCTGATGAGCCAGCCACCATGACTGGAGGGATAGAGGCAGACCAATTGCCTAATCTTGTCGATTCTTTGGAAAACACCGAGGAAGGTTCCGACTTCTTTGTCATCAAGTCGGCCTTTACACCTGCTGATCTATAGCGTTATCATTTTTAAATACACGATAGGTTCAAAGCCGTCCTGTGCAGTTTCCTGTTGTATGGGAAATTACCGAAAGGCTTCTTTGTACGGTACTTTAATTCGAAATATAATAAACATTTAAATTTACATGTTTCAATTAAAGCAAGTTTTCAAATCAGTAAAGAAAGGATTAGAAAGAGTCAATGGCTCATGCAAGCGTGGCTTCGCTGCCTTCGTTCTCGGTGCCATGTATGGCGTTCAGGCCTTCGCACAGAGTAAAGGTGCTGGTGGCTTCACATCTGCAACTTCTGAAATTAAAAGTTATGAAGGACCAGTCAAGAACCTCATGTATGCCATTGCTGCAGTGATTGTATTGGTTGGTGCTTTTAATGTGTACTTCAAAATGCAGAATGGCGATCAGGACGTGAAGAAGACCATCATGATGACTATTGGCGGTTGTGTCGCAATGGTTGCCATGGCTACAGCTCTCCCAATGTTCTTCAAGTAAGGATTACAAGCAAGATATACCCGATATAAGGATTGCAAAATCCTCTTATCGGCGTATATTACGCTAACTTAAAGAATCTTATCTATGGAAGAAATCATCAGTTATCCAGTATTCAAAGGACTTCAAAAGCCCTTAGAGTTTATGGGGATCCGTGGCAAATTTATTTACTATGCTGCTGGTACCTTCCTCTTTGGATTTATCGGTTTTTTGGTTTTTAACATCATATTGGGATTCTTCGCAGGCTTGATAGCCTTGGCTGCCATCGCAGGAACTGGCATTATTTCAATCTTTATCAAGCAGAAACTCGGCTTACATGCCAAGAAGCGTTACAAAGGTATTGTACATTACACAGGTTTATTTGATTATTGATAGTCCTAAGATACACCCATAATATGCAAATATAGATGGCAAAGAAGAAAGAACGCCCATTTGACAAACTATACGCAGAACTCGAAGACATCAAGGATGCTCGTGGCGACCTGATGAATACTGTTCTTTTCTCGAAGAATGGCAATTGGTCTGTTATCATCGAAATAGAAAACCCTGTGCAGCAGTACTGCACGGACTCCGCCTTGTACTATGGCTATGCAGATATTCTAAGCAATATCATTCAGACTTTGGGTGAAGGCTACTGTCTGCAAAAGCAGGATGTGTTTTGCAGACAAGGCTATGAGCATGAAATTACCGATGATATGAGCTTCTTGTATCAGTCGTATTTTAAGTATTTCAAGGGGCGTGAATACACCAACATTCGTACTTTTCTTATTATCACCCAGGAAGTCAAACAAAGCTCCTTTGTGAAGTATGATCCGAAGGCATGGCTCGACTTTCACTCAAAAATCGGCAAGATCATCAATATCTTAGCCGAAAAGGGCATCCCATACTATAAATTGAACAAGAAAGAAGTGGCCGAGTACGTCCACCGCTTCCTTGCTTTCGACTTCAAACCGCATCCATTCTCGTTGAATAACATGAATATTACGGACGAGTACATCAAGACAGGTGACCGTGCCATTAAGTCGTTTTCGCTTGTCAATATCGACACGATAGACCTGCCCACCTTTATCCGTCCATTCAACACGATGGCAGTAAACGGTTTCAACATAGCTACCGACCTATTATCGTTTCTTGCTGATATACCATTTACCGACTGTGTAATCTACAATCAGGTCATACAGATACCACAACAGCGTCCGCTGATGCGGAAACTGCAAGGGAAAGCAAAGAGACACGACTCCATGCCTGACCCAAGCAACAAGATTGCCAAGGCCGACATCGACCTTGTGTTAGACCTCCTTGCCAAAGAAAGCCAGTTGCTCGTCTATACAAACTTCAACATTATCACTTCTTGTCCTCTTGCTAAGGTCAATGGTGTTACCTCATATTTGGAAACCAAGCTATACGACTGTGGCATCATGCCTTCAAAGTCCTGCTACAATCAGCTGGAGCTATTCGTCAATTCGTTTCCTGGTATGTCGTATTCCTTCAGCAAGGATTACGACCTATTCCTGACGCTCGCCGACTCTGCCCTCTGCCTGATGTACAAAGAGCACATGAAGCATAGTGAGGAATCAAGGCTCAATGTTTTCTACACCGATCGCCAGGGCATCCCTGTTTCCATTGATATTACTGGTAAGGAAGGTAAAGTAAAATACACCGACAATGCCAACTTCTTTTGTCTCGGTCCAAGTGGAAGCGGTAAGAGTTTCCACATGAACTCCGTTGTTGCCCAACTCCTTATGCAAGATACCGATGTCGTGATGATTGACACTGGTGATAGTTATGAAGGCATCAGCCATTATTTCCATGGTACCTATATCGCCTATAGCAAGGAAAAGCCTATCTCGATGAATCCGTTTAGTATTACTCCAGAAGAGTATAATCTAAACTTCGGTGAGAAAAAGCAATTTCTCAAATCTCTTATCTTCCTCATCTTCAAGGGTAATCAAGAACCTACAAAGATTGAAGACAAGATTATCAATCAGACACTCGTAGAGTATTACGACGAATACTTCAACCCCTTTGAGAAGTTCTCTGAAAGGGATCGTGAGAAATTGCGTGAACGCTTGATGCTCGAAGACAAGAAGAACGGCGAGTATGAGCGTTATGAAGAGAAGCTGGAAGAGAAGTATGGCGATGACTATACCATCAGCGAACTGGAGGACAAATCATCATCCACTTCCAACACTGACAAGAATTACAATGTGAAGGCTAACGATTATACAGACGAATTAGAGTTTACCCAGGAGGAAAAACACCATCATGCCAAGATAGAGCGACTGGTTAATAAGCTGCGTGGCGTAATCCATGACAATGCAGCTACCGACGGTGAGAAAGTCAACGCCAATCGTCAGTTGGTGCGCCTGATGCCCGAGCTTATCGAAGGCAAATATCTCATGCGCATAGAAAAGAAGATTGACAAGATAGAAAAGCAACGCAATAAGTTGAATGTAAAAAACCTGTCTTTCAACACCTACTATGAGTTTGCGCTGGAACGCATCCCTCAAATCATGACAGAGAAGAAGATTGACTTTGATATAGACAACTTCGCTGCCATACTGGAGCAATTCTACATCGGTGGAGAGCTGGAGCACACCCTTAACAACGACCTCGACAAGTCACTCTTCGATGAGAAATTCATCGTTTTCGAGATAGACAAAATCAAGGATGACCCTATTCTCTTCCCTATAGTTGTACTGATTATTATGGACGTTTTCCTACAGAAGATGCGTCTTAAAAAGGGACGAAAGGCACTTATCATTGAAGAAGCATGGAAGGCTATTTCTTCCCCAACGATGGCTGGATATATAAAGTACCTCTACAAAACAGTTCGTAAGTTCAATGGTATAGCAGGGGTCGTTACCCAGGAACTGAATGACGTGATAGACTCGCCCATTGTAAAAGAGGCAATTATCAACAACTCTGATGTGAAGATACTCTTGGATCAGAGCAAGTTCAAAGACCGTTACAATGATATATCCGCAATCCTCGGTCTAACTGACGTACAGCGACAGCAGATCTTTACGGTCAATGCCTTGCCACCTAAAGAAGGTATCCCTTATCATAAGGAGGTATGGATTGCTCGTGGCCAGTATTCAGACGTGTATTCTGTGGAAGTTCCCCCTGAATGGTATTGGGCATTCACCACCGAGCGAGTAGAAAAAGAGGCTTTAAAAATCTATGAGCGTGCCTTTGACAACAACATCGAGCAAGCCATCACACATATTGAGGAAGATCGCAAGAAGATGAAGATAGGGCGTTACTTTGATTTCGCCGTACTGGTCAATAAACATCAAAACATAATGAGCTTATGGGAAAGATAAAAAAACTGATGATTGTCATGGCAATCATGTTGTTCTCGGTCAATTCTGCCAATGCCTGGGTCAGAGTGGTGTTTGATAAGAACGCTATCGCTGCCGTTGGTGCCAATACAGCCTTTCAGACACTTATAGAAAATAAACATAATGCCCAGCTGGACTCTATCCGTTCCAAACAAGCCAAGATTATGTCCTATACTACTTCGATGGCATCCATCAAGGAACTCTACCGTATGTCAATGCAAAACATTAGTGGTTTCGGTGAGGAGTCGGCTTATTACAGACAGATGGCAGAGCAGTTTATTAAGGTGCCAGGCAATACAGCAAGAGCTGTCAAAGCCATAGGCAGATGCCCCGGTATCAATTACATCAACAGTCTCAATGAGATTGTTAATATACAGGCGGAGGTAGTCGGCTTGATAGAAGATTTCGTGGATATTGTCAATAATGGCAAGGTTGACCTCTCTGCCTTCACCAGTGGCAAGAGCAACGATAAAATTTCTGCATTTTTGAAGAACGCCCACTTAGGCAAAGGTGATGGTTACAACTTCCTTGATCGTTACGAGCGTCTGACACTCGCCAATAAGCTACTCTCACATATCGTCGATATAAATATGCGCCTCCAACAGATTGAGTACATCTGTGAGTTTTGCTGCACATTCAGCAACCTCATGTATTCAATCGACCCTTTGACGTGGGCAACTTTCTTTTCGGGGAAGAGCATAGTGGATGATGTCGTCAGCGACTGGAGCTATCATATGAATAGCTAACAATAAGTAGAATCTAAAAATGAGAATCGTATGAAAAAAACACTTCTATCCTTGCTACTGCTTGTTAGTTTCCTAACATCAAGCCAAGCAGGTATTATTGGTCCAGATGACTTGCCAACCATTTCAGCCTTGATAGAGCTTCACAAGAAGATGGCCAAGGCCGAAGATGTTGCCGTAAAGCAAGTAGGTACAAGTTATGGTGAGCAGCAAATTGCAACCAACAATTCATCGAAGTTCAACGATGTGCGCACAACACTCAATACCAAACTCAACAACGCCAACCAGTGGATCTTTCTTGCAGCAGCCGTTTCCAAGACCACACTCGATATTGGAAATACTACCAAAGAATACATACAGTTTGTAGAGCTTACAGGGAAAAATATCTTCCGCAAACCCCAGATTGCGTGGTATTTTGCCGAGGCCAACTATAATGTCAGCAAGCGAGTGTCACTGTTAAAGAAATCCGTGGCTATGTTAGTAGCCTCTGAAACGAATATCCTAAAAGCCTCTCTTAGCGAGAGAATCCAAATGATATGCGAGATACAAGACCAAATAGCCGTGATACGAGGCATTATCAGTCAGGCACTCTTTTGGAGCAGATGCGTGGATATTGGAGGTTTTAAGTATGACTATATTTGGGATATTCTCAATAGTGATGCGCTTGAAGGAATAACCAATGACATAATAGGAAAGTGGAACCAAAACCTCACAACTATATGAAAAAGTATTTATCTATATTATTCGCCCTCTTGTTCTCTACGACAGTGTTTGCGCAAATGCCAGTAAGGGACAAGCAGAAGGAGAATCAAATCCGTTCTATGGAGCAAGGTCATTGGGACTTTTCCCCAGATTGGTGGTATTACCTCTTTCATAAAAATTATAGTGGCGCATCTCTGAAATGGCATTGGAGAGGATTAAAGTCAGGGTATAGGGTTCACTTTGATGAAAGCAGATCAAATGTAAAAGCGGTTGGATCACGACGTGAAGCACAACTTGCAACATTGTTGCTGAAAAAGAAAATTGTTGAAACTGAGCGCAAGCAGATAGAGGAACTCAACAAAGAAGAAATAGCTCGTGCAGCCGACCGCAATGTTGACCTTGTATATGGAAAGTATAAAGACCTATTCGCTGGTATGCAATCTTCCATTACCGAAGGTCTTACCTATTGCATGATTCGGAGTAAGGGTAAGCTTTCCAAGAGTATAAAGGAACTCACAGATAGGAATGAAGTCATAACTTCTAACATCTCCTACCTCCGAAAAACAGGGATAGGTTATGAACTTGAAAATGTCAAAAGGGAAAAAGGCTTTGCCCAAGCCAAGAAAGACATGGAAGAGTTGGTGAAGAAAGTAACCTCCCTTGCTCGTGTTGCCAAAGCCTTCTATTAAAATAACATTATAAAACAAAATTATGACAGATTTACTGTTAAATATAAACATGACATTAAACATCTTCATTGATCAGTTGCTGACAATGGGATTGCCTGTCATTGATGAAAGCCTTAACAAATTGTTGGGCGTAATGAAGTCTTCGCCAACGCAGGGCTTATATGGTGAGATGTTGAGTATGGCAAGAGGATTGGGGATTAGCCTTGCTCTTTGCGTTGGGTCATACGAATGCTGGATGATGATGCTGGGTCGTCGTGGTATGGATGTAATGAAAATTGCTCGTATTATCGGTCTTGCCCTTTGCATACAGTTTTCAGGTACAATTTGTAGTGCATTAGATACTCCAGGAAATTGGCTTGAAAGCAGGACGCACGGTATGGCCACTGCTGCCAACAAGCAAGTTGCAACATTAGAGCTTGCCGTGGCTAAAAAGCAGCAAGAATATGTAGATTCTCTCCGCAGTCAGCAGGCAAAACAAGAAGAAAAAAAAGAAGCCCAGGCTGCAGCTACAGAAGATGGATTATTGGATAAAATCCAGCACAGTGTTGAGAATATTGGTAATAGCATTAAGAATTATGCCCAACAAGCAGCCGTTCTTGTAGAAACAAAGATTAGCGAGTGGGCTAACGATATTATCCGATTTATCGGCGAAATTATCTTCCAAATGACCTATTACGGAATGTTGGTCGGGCAAAGGATTTTTCTAAGCGTACTAAAATTGTTCTGTCCTGTAATGTTTGCACTGTCTATTGTACCACCATGGAGAAGTGCATGGTCGCAGTGGATTTCTAAATATCTGACTGTTTCCCTTTGGGGATTCCTCGTCTATCTTATTGTATATTATGTCGATTTTATAATCATGTATTATTTAAGATCTGACTTGACAGCTTATAACAGCCTTCTTCATAACGCAGCCAACTGGAACAATATTGGTGCCCTTGGTATGCAAGCTATTGGTACAACCTGTATGTACGTTGTTGGTATGCTTGCTGGAGCCAAGATATTGAGCATGGTGCCAGAGGTATGCTCATGGCTTATCCCAGGCGGCGTGTCGTCAAGTGCAGGTTCTGCTGCCGGAGGGGTCGCCGCTGCCGCAGGCGTTGCTGGAGTTAGTGCTGCCGCAGGAGCTGCTGGTGGTGTAGCTTCTGTTGCAATGCCAGCCGCAGGGAGTGTTATAAGTCATACTGCGACTACTGGAGCAGCTGCCGTCGGAGGAGCCATGAGCGGTGCTCGTGGAACAGTTGATGGTGGTCTTAACACACTGGCAGGAGCAGTCGGTGGAGGAATTATGGCTGCAGGTCGCCAAATGGGGCATGACATGTCCCAATCATCATTAGGAAAATCAGTAAAAGGCGCAGCTGGAACAATGAAGGATGCCTATAATCGAGGCAAAAAATAAAGAAGATAATTATGCTTATACAAAGTTTAGAAAAAAAGACAAGGCTTGCCCTTACAACCGTATTGCTAACCATCGTTGGCAATGTGGTAGTATGTGGTATGCTGATAGCCTATGGAGCAAAGATACTATCCGAGGAGCGTAGTCAGGTATATATTCTCGACGGAGATATACCGTTCCTTGCTCAACGTAGCCAACAAGAGGCCAATTTTGTCATGGAAGCGAAGGCCGCTATACAACTCTTTCATCAATACTTCTTCACCTTGCCACCTGATGACGACTATATCAAATGGACGCTGGGCAAAGCTATGTATATGGTCGATGGAACAGGTATGAAACAGAAGCAAGCCATGGAAGAAAACGGTTTCTTCTCTGATATAGTCTCTTCGTCGGCTATTTGTACAATCATGTGTGATAGTATCAAGTTGGATGAACACAGTAGAAAGTTCACCTATTATGGAACGCAGAACATCAGACGGCGTACCAAGAGCATCCGCCGTACCCTGATCACCAGTGGAGAACTGGAGAATGTGCCAAGGACACAGAACAATCCTCATGGATTGCTCATCACCCATTGGAAGACATTGAAGAATATAGACCTTGAATATTAACGACATGACAACAAAAGGGAAACAGAAAGAACTGCCCAAGTATAAGCGGCAGATACGTTATGTGTGTTGGAAACTCGCCAAAGGATGGAATGTTAAGAACAAGATAGAGAAGAGCAATCAGTGGGCATCCGAAAATCGCAAGACCTTCTTTGCATTGGTGGTCGGCTTTCTTTCCTTTGCTTTCGTGACCACAGCCATCTCTATTCTGTATGACATGACCCGCCCCAGCACTGATGCTACACAGATGGATTTCAGTGGCAAGAGCGAGTCGATTGAGAATATCCAACCTATAATGAATGGACTTCGACAAATCGACGAAAGAAAGAAAAGCGAGAAGATAGAAATCAAGCAGCTCACTGATAAAGGTGTTGCCATTCATAAAGAGCTGGATTCTCTGCTTGCCATTGACGTGAAGAGTCATGAGGATTCTGTCCGCATCATACAGGACTATCGTCAGTTAGAAAACATCGTAAACTTTTTAAAGAAAGGAAAATAATGAAGAAACTAAATCTCAAACAGCCGAAATACATCTTTCCGCTTGTTGTTTTCCTCCCTTTGACGTTCCTTGCATATGAGGTTTCCAATATGTTTGACGGTAACAGTACTGTATCCACAAAGGTTGCTACCGACTCTCTCAATATGGAACTTCCCGATGCCGACAATCAGGCAATGAAGGATAAAATGGCATCAATGGGAGACCGTGGAATGGGCGAAGATGGCTATTCGGCTATTGATGGACTCGGCATCGATGAGCAAGAGAAAGACTCTTCGGGTAACGGCTACAGTGAAGGCGAATTGAATCAGATTGACAAAGACAATGCCAACCGTATAGCCCAGCAAAAAGCACAGGAAGAAATGGAGCGCAGTCTTGCCGAATCAAGAAAGCATATCAACGCCTATTCAGGCGGTGGATATGGTGGCAGCTACGGCGGAGGATCAAGAAGAAGCAGTGGTGGCAGCAGCCGTCGGGACGAACTTGATGACTATGCCAAGGAGCTTGAATACATACAGAAGCGCAGTCAGGCAGCACAGCGTGCCATTGATGCAGGTAGTGGCAGCTACGGAGGCTATGGAGACGGCAATGACTCTTATGGCTATGATGGCAATCCATATGCAGGAGGTTATGGTGGAAACGGACGCTCCAACCGCCAGACTGGAGGGAAATCAAAGAAAGCTACCGAAAAGGTGCAGACGGTAGAGAAAGTAAACAGCCCTAATGCCGACCGTTTCAACACAGTGTCTGCTACAAAGAATGTAGATGCACCGCTTATCAAGGCGATAATCGATAAGACCACCAAGGCCCATGAAGGAACTCGACTGCGTTTCAAGCTGCTCGACGATGTTACCATCAATAAGGTACTCTTGAAAAAGGGTACTTATCTCTATGGCCTTGTTACTGGCTTTGGTCAGCAGCGAGTCAGAGCTAATATCACGAGTATTCTTGTGGGCAGCAAGTTTATCAAGGTTAACCTGTCTGTTTATGACAATGATGGTATGGAAGGCTTTTATGTGCCTGAATCAGCTTTTAGAGACTTGATGAAAGAGGCTGGTTCGCAGGCCATGCAGCAGAATATGCAGTTTGGCAACAACTACGGATCGACGCTCAACGGCGAGTCGGTAGCACTGCAAGCACTGCAAAACATCTATCAGTCAGCAAGCAATGCCGTCTCTGCCAATATGCGCAAGAACAAGGCTCGTATCAAATATAACACTATCGTCTATCTTATCAACACTTCTGTCGAAGAATGACACCATTAGTCGTTAACGGACATACAGAATCAAAACAAAGAAACCAATGAGAAATTTAGTATTTACGCTATTAGCAATCCTTTGCACCACTTCAACCTGGGCGCAGAAGAAATACCGTGACATCGTACCCGATACATCCAAGGTACATTATATTCATCGTGAAAGTATGGAGGATGCCTATATCTTTAATAGCGACCTCCGCAAGAACACAGTATATGTGAATGAGCAGGTGACTACCCATATCGTCATGCCAGAGAATATCAAGCTCGTTGATATATCCACCACCAATATCATCGGTAATCAATGTGCGGACAACATCGTACGTATCAAACCTGCTGGCAGGATGTATGATTATGAGTTGGCTGGTACGATGACGGTTATTGGAGAACGACACATATCACAACTTAATGTTGTCTATGTGAAGGGGCCAGCTCGCGCCAATTCCATTTACAACATCAATCTCCAGGACACCAAGCGTTACAATAATCCTGATGTGCTGATGCCTGAAGCAGAAATGGCACGTTGCGCCTGGGCTATCTATGCCATGCCTGCCCGGTTTCACAATATTCAATATAAGAAGTATGGTATTAAGGCAGTTGTCAATAACATATATGCCATTGGTGACTACTTCTTTATCGATTTCTCTCTTTACAACAGTACGAAGATTAAATTTGATATTGACGAGATACGTATTAAGCTCACCGATAAGAAAGAAACCAAGGCAACTAATACTCAAACGATAGAACTTACCCCAACCTATATGCTCAACAAGGTCAATTCATTCAAAAAGGGCTACCGCAATGTGATTGTGCTGAATAAGCTCACCTTCCCTGATGAGAAAATCCTCAATTTGGAGATTTCCGAAAATCAAATTTCAGGTCGTATTATCTATATTCCTATAGAGTACTCTGATATTCTTCATGCCGACGGATTCGATGAGCAGATGATGAAGAGCCTAACGAGAAACTATAATTATAACATAGGAGGACAGCGATGAAAAAGATATTCCTATCCCTGATG
The DNA here is from genome assembly GCF_023522295.1 of Prevotella sp. TCVGH. NCBI lineage: Bacteria > Pseudomonadati > Bacteroidota > Bacteroidia > Bacteroidales > Prevotellaceae > Prevotella > Prevotella sp. TCVGH. The sequence continues at coordinate 14,308 of NZ_QFFX01000059.1, forward strand.
TTGGCTTTCTGCCTACTCCCACAAACCCATGCTGGCGAGGATGACGAATATATCACCCTCAATACAGGACTATTGTTCCAAAATACCCTCAATGCTACATTTGGGTATGAGAAGGAGCTGAAATATGACAATGCCTTTGAAATCTTCGGTGAAGTTGGCAACCGCTGGGCTAAAGACCCCGAATGTGGCAAAGTATGCAATAAGTCCTTTTGGAAGAACTACTACTGGAATGGCGGAATCCTATACAAGAAGAGTTTGGTGCGTTGGAAAAATTCAACGCTCCGTCTCGACCTCGGTCCAGTGGCTGGTGCCTTTCGTGGAGATTATTTCTTTGGGGCAGAGGGCAGCTTTGAATACAGCTATACCTTTACGAATGGTTGGAAGTTCGCTCTCAAACAAAAGAACAACGTGAATTTCATGCACGGTGATACCTTCCGTAATGGTTTCACCATTGGTGTGAAGATACCTCTTTAACGATAACTGATATGAACCAAAAAGTATGAAAAGAAAAGTCAACTTTATGATATGGGCAGTAGCTATAATGCTACTGTCTTTTCAGATGTCTTCATGTTCAGAACATATAGAAGACTGGCATGGTAATGTTACGGCAGGATCTATCCTTCTTTCAAACTACAGTATCATATCCGCACATGGATATGACGCTTCAAAGATGACCGCCGTGAGTGTCGTCATTGGCACAAGACAGGATAGTATGTGATTTGTCTCTACAAAGAATTTGGGACAAGCTGCTTATCTTGATACACTCATGAGTGTTCCCAGCGTTTCGGCAGACGAGAACGCACTTTGTGGCATCGACAACACATCCTCTATCCTCAAAACTGACCCTGCACAGGTTCGCCCGATCCTGCGCATGAAAATGAACTAACCGATTATCCACTCTTGATATGGCAACAGAAGAAACCAAAGAGCAGCAACAGATATACAATATATTCCGCAGTTGTATCTATATCATCCTGATATTTGAGATTGTGATGAATCTACCCATTGCTTCCAGCGATCCCATCGCAAAATTTCTCTTATCCTTCCTATACAAACTCAAACTGTTTAACAGTGTCCTCGGCTGTAAGTTTATGGAGCTTGTTTGTATCGGTGTGACGTGTATAGGTACTAAGGCCAGAAAGGAATTGAAGTTTAATATGAAAACAATGGTCATCTATCCGTTGTCCATAGGCTTCTACCTTATTCTAACCAGTGTCCTTGTGCATAAGGACACCTGGGGAGGTACAATGATGGGCTTCCCGACCAACCGAATTATCTATGTCTTTTGTTCCGTCATTGGTATCATGCTTGTCCATCAAGGGTTAGATGCCATCAGTAAGTATTTCAACCATAAGCTGGGAGACGACCGTTTCAACTTTGAGGAAGAGAGTTTCCAACAGATGGAAGAGAAGATAGAGAATGATTACTCGGTCAATATACCCATGATTTTCTATTTCAAGAAACGTATGAGAAAGGGATGGATCAACATTATCAACCCCTTCCGTGCCACTCTTGTCCTCGGTACTCCAGGTTCGGGTAAGTCGTTCGGCATCATCGACCCTTTCATCAGGCAGCACAGTGCCAAGGGGTTTACTATGATGGTGTACGATTACAAGTTCGTGTGACTAGAAAGTTACATGAGTGGCTGTCAAGCAATGACTTGACCTGCTGTTTCGTCAGTAGTAGCCTATGGGCA